>NZ_JBMKHT010000011.1:0-105595 GCF_049238165.1 Enterobacter cloacae complex sp. IR5422
GGCCAAAATCAGCCACGAAGAGACGATTTTGGGCTGAAAATTGGAAAATTGAGCCACAGGACGTCGATAAAGGACGGTTTGGGGCGTCATATCGGGAGCTGCGGACCACTTAATCGCAACTTCCTTAGTTGTTGTAAAAGCTACAGGAAATAATACACACGGATGATGATCGGCGCGATGGGGGATTTCTTTAGTTTTTAGGGTTTGTGAGGGTGAGCGGCAGGCCGGACTATGTGTGATTGATTCCGTATGTGCTTGAATAGGGTGCAGCAAAAATCAGAGGCGGGGTGTAACCTGGCAAATGCTTGGGGGAAAACTCAGGGGACAACAAGGGGGCACCCGTTATTCAGCCAACAAAAAAGCCACTCAATCGAGTGGCTTAATCATATGATTCTACAGCTTAAATTTGGTATCCCCTGCTGGACTTGAACCAGCGACCTGGCGATTATGAGTCCCAATTCAAAGCGTGAAAAATCAGTAAGTTACTGATAGTTATGTATTCTTTAGGCCGAATATTGTTCAATAGTGGCGCATAGTGTTGCGCTCTGCTGCCACTTTGTTGCCACTGTTGCCACTAGAATGAGTAGGGATGAGCCTCTCATAAGGCATTTACGTTAAACAGTAGACAAGGTTACGGCTCAATAATTGTTGGCATTTTTAATCCATTACTTTCAATATGCCTATTGCTACACCACTTGCCAAAAGAGTTATGTTACCTTTTGTTTTCAAAACCTTTGAATTATAAATATTTCCGTTTTCTTCCTGAAGCCTTTTTAATTGTTGTTTCTGATAGCCAGTCTGTATGTTGAATATTATTTCTTTATTGTGTGAGAAAGTTTCATATTTAAGTTGTGACAATTTTTCATTACTTTGTAAAACAATATCATTGATTATTGAGTTTTTTATTCCAATAAAAACAATGTAGTTTTTTTTGAGATGGAACCAATCTCCAGATACTCTTAACCCATTAAGTTTAATTGTTTTTTTATTTAAGAAAAAGCTCTCATCAAAATCCCCACTCTTGCTTGTGCCATAGTAATCTAGCTTTTTTGCTGTGTTAAGATTTAACTTGCCATCGGCAAATGCAAGAGTCCTTTCATGTAATAAGTTAATTAATTTTGAGTCAGGAGATATGAAGTTCATAAATCTATAATAAAATCCTAATTTTTTAGCTAATATAGCTTCTGCTAAACGTTCTCTAGACGAACCTGATGGTGGATCAAGTAGATAACATTTCAAATTTTTATTTCCACCTTTAGGGCAGAAAGCTATAGTTCCATAATTATAGTCGCCGGGATATGGGTGTTTGCTGTTAGTGGACATTTCATTTTTTTTATCGTTTATGCTACTGGCGTGTGAGTATATGTTATTGTTTTTCTTGCTAATATCAATGGAGTGTGTACCCTTTGTCTCGACCTGTACAATCCCTTTAGTTGTTGCAGCATATCGAAAATCAAAAGCCTTAACGCCTAATTCTGGAATGACAGTCCAATCTGCCTCGTTAACCCCAATTATTCTGGAAACTACAGAAAGACCAATAGACTCTCCAACCCTTTTCATTACAATTGCGGCTTCTGGATTTGAATTTGCTGGAATGCGTAAGGAATTGTTGGATATTTCAAGATCATCTATGAAATATTGAGTGGCAGAACTTATGGCGCTCATTAAATCATTTCTTTGAGTGTACTTCTCGGGGTTGGTGTGTTGTTTAAATACCAGGGAATTGATTAAATATTCTGCCCCCGTGACTTCAACCCCCTCGCTTATTATTTTTTTCATATTGTCAATGAAGTATTGATCATATCTGCTGGTGCTGTTTAGAAGATTTCTGTGAGCATCATCATAGTAATCGACTGTAATCTTAATTTTTTTTGAGCTGAATTTTTCTAATTCCAAAATAAATCCTCCCTTGCTGCTGGTTTCTTGTTGTGGATGTTATACAGTGTTGATGCTTTTTAATACTAAACATGGTTTGGAACGCATTGTGTTAAATTATTTTATGGTTTGTTTTTGTTGTGATTCCATTATATTTAATGGGTTAAGTAACATAGCTTCAGACAAATGGTCAGGAGCAAAGTGTGAATATCGCATAGTAATCTTAATATCTGTATGCCCTAATATACGCTGTAGTACGAGAATATTTCCCCCGTTCATCATGAAATGAGATGCGAAGGTGTGTCGCAAAATGTGCGTTAGTTGTCCAGCAGGTGTATGAATACCGGCACGTTGCATGGCTTTTCTAAAAGCAGAGTAACAAGGTTTAAAGAGTCCCAAGCTAATATGAAGAAAAACAATGATTTGCTTTCATTTCAATACATTGCGATGCCACATAGTGTTGAATTTTCTTGTATAGTGATTAGGTTTGCTGCCATTTTAATCCTCATTTATTTATCTACATAGTCATGTAAACATCGGTTGCTTGTATGGCATGTAACCTATGAAATTTGGATGGTAACATTGTAAAATTTTCTTGCCGCCATAAATATAATTCATTACGTCAGGACATATTTTACCAAAGTCAATCTCAATATTTAAAATATCACATACTTCAGAAGTGACTTCATTATAATAATGTATTGTTCTAATGAACTCTTCTTCGCTTAAGAAGGAAGTGATCAAATTAAAGTTGTTATTAATATTTGCGCTCCAAGGACCATTTGGTCTTGAGAATCCCAGGTGACGTGATAAACCTACTAACCTTCCCTCTGCTTTATAAAGAAAATTAGCTGAAATAGCAGGTGAGTTATTTTTGTGAAGCAAGCATAATTCTTCATTCAACCACTTCCAAAGAGCGGGGAAAGCTTGGTTAATAAATTCATTTAATTCAAACGAAACGTTTTCCGGAGATGATTTTTTAAATGCTTGCCGATAGAGTTTGTGAGGATTTGAAACAGTAATAACTCTGCTATTGTCATTATTGTTCCATGAGCTTTTTACTTCATACTTTGTTAATGAATTCAAACATTCTACAATATATTTTTGATGGGCGTAGTATTTGTCGCTCTCATTCTTTTTTTCCGTAACTTTTATTTGTTCGTCAGTTTGTATAGATCTATGAATAGCGGCGAGAATTGTTGTGGCTGGCAATACTAATGCTAATATAGACAATGTAAATGTCGATATATCATATTGTTCAATGCTATTATTGGATATTGTTTTGTTTTGCAAGTCATAATAGGCGCAAATACAGAAAATCAAAACGGGAAGAAATATTGAAGCCCAGAAAAATGGGTGTTCATATAATGGTTTTGGAGAGAGTTTATACCATCCATTTACGAAAGCGATAAAGATGTATAGGCAGAATATAAATATTACTGTTTCTAGTTGATATTGGTCATATAATATTTTCAAGTTCGTTCTCCTCGGGTTTTTCATTAAGTATCGGCATTAACTTTCTTTTCTTTAATCAAATTAGATTTAAAGGGTTGAGTTTTATCGCCTCGTTAAGATGATCTGGTGCAAAGTGAGCATACCGCATAGTTACTTTAATATCAGAGTGTCCGAGAATACGCTGCAAAACGAGTATGTTGCCCCCCGCATCATGAAGTGGCTTGCAAATGTATGTCGTAATACATGTGATAGCTGCCCGTCCGGTAGTTCAATCCCCGCTCTCTTAACAGCCCCACGAAATGCAGAATAGCACCCCGTAAACACAGGTTTTGATGTTCTCATTTTGGGGAGCATCTGATACAGTTCTTCACTGATTGGAACAGCTCTGTTCTTTTTTCCTTTCGTTTTGATATACGTGATCTTGCCCGGGCTAATCTGCTTACCGGTGATGGATTCAGCCTCACCCCATCTTGCGCCAGTAGCGAGACAAATTTTTACTATGGTCACCAGGTCCTTCGCTCTGCTGTTCTCACATTCAGCAAGCAAGATTTTAACTTCATCAACGGTTAACCAGGCCAGCTCCGCCTCGTCAATTTTAAACTCGCGGACATTCTCCAGAGGGTTCGGTGCTACCCAATTATCAAGCCTTTTCAGTTCGTTAAACATGGCCCGAAAATAGGCCAGCTCAAGATTAACTGTGCGCGGGGTAACGGACTTTACTCGATCTGAGCGGGTTATTTTTCCGCTTAAACGTTGTTCGCGGTAGGTCGCAAATAACTTTGCGTTAAACTCAGTCGCTAAAGGGTTGCCCATGGCTAAGCAGGCAAACTCCATCGCCCCTTTGCGCTTTACACCATCAGAAAGTGTTACTCCATGAACATTGAACCAAGTCTCAACAAGGTCAGTAACCCGTCGTTTTTCGACTTTCTCTCCGAGCCAGGGTTTTTCCTGCGCCTGATCTTTGATGTGTCGTTCAAAGGCCAGAGCTTCCCCTTTAGTGGCGAACTGGCGACGAATGCGCCGTCCATTCCTACCATTGGGGAAAACTTGAGCCTGCCATTTTCCATTGCTAAGCTTAGTAACAGACATTGTATTTAAAAAGGAACAGTTTCAACGAGTTGGCCTAAGATGTCAGAGTCTGGTTCTATATATTTTGTTGTGTTTTTATAAGTAAATGCATGGCAATCGTTACCATTCGGAGCTTGCTTTATTCCTCTATATGTTCCGAACTCTTTGTCATTGAGGTCATATATGTTACCGATTAGATTATTGAGTTTGTATGTGTTAAATTGATATAAAAAACTATCTCCAATAGCGGTGCTTTCATCCTTTAATTCTGATTGCGATTTTATTTCGATAGCTCTTGGTGTTTGTCTGTTAATTTTTACGGTTAATTCTTTGATAGCGTCTAAAATAACAGTGTTTTGATCTGATAATTGAGTTCTCTCACCGATTTGAGCTGGTTCTATTCGTAATAATTGTACAATGGAATTTACTTCCTCACTGCTCGCTAAGTGTGTGGCTGTTAAGGCTTTAGCAATGGCATTTACATTATTATGAGCACAATCTATTCTCAAGGAACTGTCATAACCACAATATCTAAACCCTTGAACGTCAAATGGATTTGTGGTTATATCGTCTTTTATTAAAACTGTCTTTTTATTAAATGCCTGCCTAAGACCTAGTTCGTACATTACATTAGGGTTTCTAGAGCTTAAGTCGCAAATGGCAATATCACATTCAACAATACGTCTGAGTATGTCCAAAACTATAAAGTTAGTATTGGTTATTTCATCTGCACGAATTGGAAGGAAATTAGCCTTTTCACAAGCAGGCTTGATAATGTGGCTGTAAACTCTGTCGAAGTGCCTATTTTCATATCCGGGGGTGTCTGCAATGGGCATTATAACAAAACATGTAGGTTTTTTTTCCTCAGTTTCTATTGCTACATTACTATTAACAGGATTAGTATCGTTTTTCTTCATTTTATACACCTAACCAATAAATTCAGTTTTAGTAATTATTTTACCCAGAACCTTTATTTCTGAAATATGACAGTCAAATGAAGCTCTGCCATTTTCTATGCGTGCTCTACCAGCTGGGAATCGATAAATTTGCCTAACACTTGAAATACCATCAATTTCTATAAACCAGACACCATCAACAAGCTCGCCGTCATATGTATCAGCAAGATAACTAGTTTTATCAAATGAAACCATAAAAGGTTTTGATAAACCATCAGGAATCATCGCTCTATCAAACTGTAAATCTCTAAGTAACGTCATGCTCCCATTTGTGATGTCTATATGTCGAAGTGAAAATACATTGCTATCTTTCCCTTCAATAAACTTGCTGCCATTCCCAGTGCTAAGCCAAACCAAGGATGCCCCAGTTTCAAGATGGCAAATCATCACCCAATCAGCTGGAAACGTATCACGTGCATACCTATTTGCCATCGTACTCTGAGATACCCCAAGCTGTTTGCACAGCGCAATACGAGTGCTAAATCCATAAGCTTCAAGGATGCGGGCTATTACCTCTTTTCCACCTCGGTTCTGGGAAACAGCATCTCGAACAGCGACCATATCATCTTGGTTTGTGTTTTTTTTGATTGACATTTCTATATAGAGATCCTAGCATCTCGATTCAAGATGTTTGTAATGTTGTTTTAAAGTGCCGAATAGTGTTTTTTACCTAACAGAGGAATAGTGCATCATGAATAGAAACTTTTCAATGCGGCCAAGCATCAATCTCGTGGTTTCTGAGCCTTACATCACGCTGGATGAGTTCTGCCGTCGTACTGGTTACAAGCCCAGTTATGTACGTCAAATGATCCGGGAAAACCGCCTGCCTATCAGGAAAAAAGCCGGAGTTAACAGCCTTATCGAAATCAACATGTTTGCGTTGACGATGGAAGCTGCCCAGGGCTGCGAAATCACAATGCAAGCCTGATAGTTCCATTCTGGGATAGAAAAGGACTTTAAACATGTTTGATTATCGCGTTTCCAAACATCCTCACTTTGATGAAGCCTGCCGTGTTTTCGCACTTCGTCACAATATGGCGAAACTGGCAAACCGCGCAGGAATGAAGGTCCAGACGCTGCGCAATAAGCTTAACCCTGAACAGCCCCATCAGCTCACGCCGCCGGAAATCTGGCTGCTGACGGATATCACTGAGGACTCCACGCTGGTTGATGGGTTCCTGGCTCAAATTCATAGCCTACCGTGCGTACCTACGAACGAAGTGGCAAAAGAAAAACTCCCGCATTACGTAATGAGTGCGACAGCTGAGATTGGTCGTGTGGCTGCAGGAGCTGTGTCCGGTGATGTCGGGACTACAACTGGACGTCGTGATGTGATTAGTAGCATCAATTCTGTTACCCGCCTTATGGCATTGGCTGCGATTTCCATGCAGGCGCGTCTGCAGGCTAACCCTGCCATGGCTAGCACTATTGATACGGTTACAGGTATCAGTGCGACTTTCGGATTTATGTAAGGAAGCCATGCTGAAAAATGAACCTTCTCTCGCTTCCCTCTTGGTAAAGCAAAGTCCGGCAATGCATTACGGCCACGGCTGGATTGCAGGGGATAACGGCAAGCGCTGGCGCTCGTGCCACGATCAGTCCGAATTATTAAACGGGCTGAAATCTAATTCTGGTAAGCCGTCAGCTTTTTTAATTATTCGCATTGTTCGCTTGATTGTAAAAGGAGTGAAACATGTCTCGTAATGAGCTGAGAATTATTCTAGGCGTAATCATCCCGAATATGGCGGAAGGTTTTGAAATTAAAACCCGTGATGGTGCTGTTTTGCGTGTCGATCCTGAATGGGAATGCTGCAAAGAATTTAAAGAAGGTTTGCAGGCTGAAATTATCAGCCAAATTAAAAGTAAGCCTGTCCCTGTTTCTGGTTATATCTAAGTAATTAACCCGTTTTTTATGGCGTAAACCCGCCGGGCATTTTTTTGCCCGCGTTCTGAGGAAATGAATATGAAAAATACTAAAACCCACTCAACGAAAACAGGCCCAGACGATGCTGGTCTGTTCGCTTTGTTAAATGAAACGCGCCTGGATGAGCGCCGTTGCCGTGCTGATGCAATGGCGGCTCGTCTGGATAGTCTGGCCGTGCGTATCGTTTCTCGTCAGTTGAGCCATATCGAGGCGGCCGAACTGCTTCGCGTTGAAGCGGTACGAATCCAGAACGAAGCGCAGGAGCTGTATTAATGGCTGATTCAATGGACCTCGTCCAGCAGCGCGAACAGGAAGATCGTGAGCGCCATATTAACAATGCCCGCGCCAGAGTGCCGGGCGTTTCCCGTGTTCTCTGTGCGGAGTGTGATGCTCCCATCCCGCCAGCTCGCCGCCGCGCTATTCCGGGCGTGCAGTGCTGTGTGACCTGTCAGGAAATCGCAGAACTTAAAGGCAAGCACTACAACGGAGGTGTTGTATGAGCACTATCCTGAAATGGGCGGGAAACAAAACCGCCATTATGTCCGAACTGAAAAAACACCTTCCCGCTGGCCCGCGATTGGTTGAACCTTTCGCGGGTTCCTGTGCTGTGATGATGGCAACAGACTATCCTCATTATCTTGTCGCGGATATTAACCCTGATTTAATAAACCTATATCGTGACATAGCAACAGACGCATCTGCTTTTATTGAGCGTGCCAAACATCTGTTTAAAGTCTTTAATAGTGAAGATGGTTATTATGATAGCCGTGATTCATTCAATTACGATAAAGATCCTGAATGGCGCGCGCCGCTTTTTTTATTCTTAAATCGTCACTGTTACCGTGGGCTTTGCCGTTATAACAAAAAGGGGGGGTTTAACGTCCCTTACGGTAATTATAAAAATCCTTATTTCCCGGAAAGCGAAATCCGCGCTTTTGCAGAGAAAGCCATTCGCGCAACGTTCATTTGTGCCAGCTACGACGAAACGTTGGCCTTATTGGTGCCTGGCGATGTTGTTTATTGCGACCCGCCTTATGACGGTACTTTCACTGATTATCATACCGCCGGGTTTACTGAGGATGATCAGTATCATTTGGCGTCTATTCTTGAACGCCGCTCAAAGATGCAGTGGGAGCGCCTGCAGCGCGGGGTAGCAACATTTTCACTGCAGCTCGCAGAGGGAAGGGCTGATCTGTATACCGAAATGCCGGTGAAGGTTAGCGGGTTTAAACAGCCCATTGATGATGGAGAATGGACCATTACCACGCTGACGCATAGTGTCAGTGCAGATAGCGGTTTCACGACTACTCTAGAGCTTGAGGTGAGAATTGATGATTTAGAAATGGAATGATTACTTCACAAAATGGAATTATGTTGTATCATTATTGCGATTACAGCAAAAGTGGGGATAAGACTAAAATGATGAATTGTCCGTTGTGCGGCCAGGCCGCACATACACGCAGCAGCTTTGAAGTTTCCCGCCAAACCAAAGAACGTTATAACCAGTGCACAAATATTGAATGCGGGCACACTTTTGTTACTCATGAAACGTTCGTCAGGTCTGTTTGTCGTCCTCAAAAAATCAGTTCTGCACCTCCGCATCCGAAGGGTTTGCAGCAACAACTGTCGTACTAACCCGCCGCTGGCGGGTTTTTTAATGAAACTCCCGCTGCCATTTTGCTGCCAATGGGGTTTGAATAAACAAAAAGGCCACTCGCGAGAGTGGCCTAAGTATATGTATTTACTTCAAAAATTTGGTGGCCCCTGCTGGACTTGAACCAGCGACCAAGCGATTATGAGTCGCCTGCTCTAACCACTGAGCTAAGGGGCCGTGGCGGTGAATTATAAAGTAACTCCCCGCAGCAATCCAGCCATTCACACCTGCCTGCTGTTTTTATAAACAACGCATTATCAATCCTTTATACTTCCATAACGATGTATCAGCGGGAGTAAAAATGATCAACGACATTCTGGCCCCTGGCCTGCGGGTGGTGTTCTGCGGAATCAACCCGGGCAAGTCCTCGGCGCACACCGGTTTTCACTTTGCCCATCCGGGCAATCGCTTCTGGAAGGTGATCTACCAGGCCGGGTTTACCGACAGGTTACTCAAGCCCGAAGAGGAGCAGCATCTGCTGGACACGCGCTGCGGAATTACCATGCTGGTCGAGCGGCCGACGGTACAGGCAAGCGAGGTCAACCTGCATGAGCTGCGCAGCGGCGGGCGGGAACTGGTGAAGAAGATTGAAGACTATCAGCCCGCCGCGCTGGCGATCCTCGGTAAGCAGGCCTACGAGCAGGCGTTCAGCCAGCGCGGGGCTAAGTGGGGTAAGCAGAGCATCATGATTGGCGTTACGCAGGTGTGGGTGTTGCCGAACCCGAGCGGGCTCAACAGGGCGACGCTGGACAAGCTGGTAGAGGCGTATCGGGAGCTGGATGAGGCGCTGATGGTGCGGGGGCTTTAGGGACCTCTACGGCCTGATGCCCTCACCCTGACCCTTTCCCACAGGTCGAGGCAATAAAAAAAGCTCCCCGTGGGGAGCTTTTTCACTGTCAGAACAGATTAGTCGTCCAGGAAGCTACGCAGCACTTCAGAGCGGCTTGGGTGACGCAGCTTACGCAGCGCCTTCGCTTCGATCTGACGGATACGTTCGCGGGTAACGTCGAACTGTTTACCCACTTCTTCCAGCGTGTGGTCGGTGTTCATATCGATACCGAAACGCATACGCAGCACTTTCGCTTCACGGGCGGTCAGGCCAGCCAGAACATCGTGCGTTGCGGCACGCAGGCTCTCGGTGGTGGCAGAGTCCAGCGGCAGCTCGAGGGTGGTATCCTCGATGAAATCACCCAGATGCGAATCTTCATCATCACCGATTGGTGTTTCCATGGAGATTGGCTCTTTGGCGATCTTCAGCACTTTACGGATCTTGTCTTCCGGCATCAGCATGCGCTCGGCCAGCTCTTCCGGCGTCGGCTCGCGACCCATCTCCTGCAGCATCTGGCGGGAAATACGGTTGAGCTTGTTGATGGTCTCAATCATATGCACCGGAATACGGATGGTGCGCGCCTGATCCGCGATAGAGCGGGTAATAGCCTGACGGATCCACCAGGTTGCGTAGGTGGAGAACTTGTAACCACGACGGTATTCAAACTTGTCTACCGCTTTCATCAGACCGATGTTGCCTTCCTGAATCAGATCCAGGAACTGCAGACCGCGGTTGGTGTATTTCTTGGCGATAGAGATAACCAGACGCAAGTTCGCTTCAACCATCTCTTTCTTCGCACGGCGGGCTTTCGCTTCACCGATGGACATGCGACGGTTGATATCTTTAACCTGCTCGATGGTCAGGCCGGTCTCTTCTTCAATCTGCTGCAGCTTCTGCAGGCCGCGATACACGTCTTCTTTCACGTCGTGCAGTTTTTCAGACCACGGCTTGTTCATCGCGATAGCCGCGTTGAACCAGGTTTCGCTGGTTTCGTTGCCGGTGAAGAGGGTGATGAAGTTCTTCTTCGGCATTTTGCACTGCTCAACGCACAGCTTCATGATGATGCGTTCCTGGGTACGTACGCGATCCATCATCACGCGCATGCTGTTCACCAGGTAGTCGAACTGTTTTGGCACCAGGCGGAACTGTTTGAACACTTCAGACAGTTTCAGGATCTCTTCCTGAGCGGCTGCGTGGCTGCGGCCTTTCGCTTTGATGGTGTCACGCGTCACTTCGTACTGAGTACGCAGCTCGGCAAACTTCTCGCGCGCCAGTTCCGGGTCGATGCTGTTGTCATCATCGGCGCTGTCGTCGTCGCTCTCTTCCTCATCTTCGTCTTCGTCATCATCCATCTCTTCCTGAGACAGTTCAGAACCGACGTGAGTGGCGGTAGGCGCCATATCTTCTTCAGCGTTCGGGTCGACAAAACCGGTGATCAGGTCAGACAGGCGCGCTTCTTCCGCTTCAACGCGATCGTACTGCTCCAGCAGATAGGTGATCGCTTCCGGGTACTCGGCAACAGAGCACTGAACCTGGTTGATCCCGTCTTCGATGCGTTTTGCGATGTCAATTTCGCCTTCGCGGGTCAACAGTTCAACGGTACCCATTTCGCGCATGTACATGCGGACCGGGTCAGTGGTACGCCCGATTTCAGATTCCACGCTGGACAGTACCTGTGCAGCAGCTTCTTCCGCATCTTCGTCAGTGTTGTTGGAGGTTTCAGCCAGCAACAGATCATCGGCATCCGGTGCTTCTTCCATCACCTGAATGCCCATGTCATTGATCATTTGGATGATGTCTTCGATTTGATCTGAATCGACGATATCTTCCGGCAGATGGTCATTGACCTCGGCATAGGTCAGATAGCCTTGCTCCTTACCACGTTGGACAAGAAGTTTCAGCTGTGACTGCGGGTTTTGCTCCATAAGACGGTATCCACACTTAATTCGTTTGATTGGTGTCGGCGATGGGGCTGCCAACCTTTAAAGCGAGGGCGTACTTATATTTTTGCCGCTGCCTCTCAGTGCGGCTGCCGGGGGCTTCCCGATCGATATTCGGCACTTAAGCCGTTAAATTTCTTTATTTCTTCGCCAGTTCCTGGTTAATCATCCAGAGCTCCCGGCGTTCTTCGCTGCTCAAACCGTGTGTGCGCTCGCGAGCTATCAACTCTTCCTGGCGCAGCTCAAGCATCGAATCAAACATATGGTTGAGTGAGTCGGTGAACGTTTTTTCTGCAATGTCCTTATCTGCTATATCGTCCCACATCGACAATTTTTCAAGGGTAGCGGCCTCTTTTGTGCCGCGATAATGCTCTAAAAGTTGTCCGGTGGTCAGACCTGGCTGAGACAAACAGGTGTTGACCAGTTCTGAAAATAAGCCAAGCCCGGGCAATTTTTCGTGGTTCAAACCCGCCAGCGACGGCACCTGTGGCGCCAGCTCGGGGTTTTGTACCAGTAACCCTATCAGTATACGCATGGTTGTGCGTTTTAGCTGAGGCGCGGGGCGAACCGCACCGTTTTCAGCCTGTTTAGGCATTAAACGTTCAAGCTGGCTGTCATCCAGAATGCCGAGCTTGTTGCCTAACTCCTGACGTAGGTAGATGCGCAGCGTTTCGCCGGGCACCTGACTGATTAACGGCAGCGCCAGCGTGCTGAGCTGCGCGCGCCCGTCAGGAGTACTCAAATCGACCTGCGGCATCAGGCTGTTAAACAAAAACGTGGAGAGCGGCTGTGCCTGCTCCATCCGCGCTTCAAACGCCGCTTTGCCCTCTTTACGCACCAGCGTATCCGGGTCTTCACCGTCGGGCAGGAACATAAAGCGCAACTGACGCCCGTCGGTCATATAGGGTAGCGCGGTTTCCAGCGCGCGCCAGGCGGCATCGCGTCCGGCGCGGTCTCCGTCGTAACAACAAATCACGTTGTTGGTCACGCGGAACAGCAGCTGGATGTGATCCGCCGTCGTGGACGTTCCTAACGACGCAACCGCGTAGTTAATGTCGTACTGCGCCAGCGCAACGACGTCCATATAGCCTTCGACGACCAGAAGACGCGGAGGTTCCGCGTTATCCTGCTGCGCCTCATAAAGGCCGTAAAGCTGGCGGCCCTTATGGAAAATATCGGTTTCCGGGGAGTTGAGGTACTTCGGCAGGGCATCACCCAGCACGCGACCACCAAAACCAATTACCCGGCCTCGCTTGTCGCGGATTGGGAACATTACCCGTTCGCGGAAGCGGTCGTAGCTTCGTCCCTGGTCGTTGGTGACCAGCATGCCTGCATCGATGAGAGACTTACGATCTTCGCTATTGCCGCCAAAACGCTTTAACACGTTGTCCCAGCCGGGCGGGGCGTAGCCAATAGCGAAACGCGCAATGACATCGTCGCTCAGTCCGCGCTTGTTCAGATACTGACGCGCAGGCTCAGCCGCAGAGTGCTTAAGAGACTGTTGGTAAAACGAATTCAGGCCATCCATCAGTTGATACAGCGTTTGCCGTTGATGGCGCTCGATCTGACTTGGCCCACTGCCAGCTTCATACGGCACTTCAAGGTTATGCATTGCCGCCAGCTCTTCGACGGTTTCAACGAACTCGAGCTTGTCGTAGTTCATTAAAAAATCGACGGCATTACCGTGAGCACCACAGCCGAAGCAATGGTAAAACTGCTTTTCACCGTTTACGGTGAAGGAGGGGGTTTTTTCGTTATGGAACGGACAGCACGCATGGTAATTCTTGCCCTGCTTCTTCAGCTTTACCCGCGCGTCGATGAGATCGACGATGTCGGTTCTGGCGAGCAGGTCATTGATGAAAACGCGTGGGATTCTTCCGGCCATATGCCCCAAAATTTAAGCGACTTATAAACGAAAACAAGCCGCGCATTCCTTCCGGAAGCACGGCCTTACGACTACTACTCTGTCTGTCAATTGAGGGCTGAGGCCCTCAACCAATTAGTACAGACGAGTACGGCGTGCGTTTTCGCGAGCCAGTTTCTTCGCGTGACGTTTCACAGCGGAAGCTTTAGCGCGCTTACGTTCGGTCGTTGGTTTTTCATAAAACTCACGACGACGAACTTCAGCCAGAACACCTGCTTTCTCGCATGAACGTTTGAAGCGACGCAGTGCTACGTCGAACGGCTCGTTTTCACGTACTTTAATTACCGGCATGTAACTCTCACCTTTAATAAATTCGGTTTGCCGCTGGCATCAACGCCAGCTTATTTCAAAATGGTGCGGAATTTTACTGCAAATGCTGCTGCTTTGTAAAGCACCGATGCGATTTTGAAAGGGACTTTAATAAGGGTGAGGAGTATACACGAGCCTTCTTCCTGGGGCGAACAAAGTTTTACATCAACCCGCCCAGGCTCTACACTGCGCGGTATTGAAACGAGGTAAAACAAGTCATGCGTGTACTGGGTATTGAAACATCCTGCGATGAAACCGGCATCGCCATTTACGACGACGAAAAAGGGCTTCTGGCCAACCAACTGTATAGTCAGGTGAAATTGCACGCTGACTACGGCGGCGTCGTGCCTGAACTGGCCTCTCGTGACCACGTGCGTAAAACCGTTCCCCTGATTCAGGCGGCGCTGAAAGAGGCCGGGTTGAGTTCAACCGATATTGATGCCGTGGCCTACACCGCGGGGCCGGGTCTGGTCGGCGCGCTGCTGGTCGGCGCGACGGTTGGCCGTTCGCTGGCCTTCGCGTGGGATGTGCCAGCCATCCCGGTTCACCATATGGAAGGGCACCTTCTGGCACCGATGCTGGAAGAGAATCCGCCTGAATTTCCGTTTGTGGCGCTGCTGGTCTCCGGCGGCCATACGCAGCTGATTAGCGTCACGGGCATTGGCAAGTACGAGCTGCTGGGCGAGTCAATCGACGACGCTGCCGGTGAAGCGTTCGACAAAACCGCCAAGCTGCTGGGACTCGATTACCCAGGCGGCCCGATGCTGTCCAAAATGGCGGCGCAGGGAACGGAAGGGCGCTTTGTCTTCCCGCGTCCGATGACCGACCGTCCGGGGCTGGACTTCAGCTTCTCCGGGCTGAAAACCTTCGCGGCCAACACGATCCGCAATAACGACGACAGCGAGCAGACCCGCGCCGATATCGCCCGCGCGTTTGAAGATGCGGTGGTGGATACGCTGATGATCAAGTGCAAGCGCGCGCTGGATCAGACCGGCTTCAAGCGTCTGGTGATGGCGGGCGGCGTCAGCGCCAACCGCACGCTGCGCGCGAAGCTCGCCGAGATGATGCAAAAGCGTCGTGGGGAAGTGTTCTACGCCCGTCCCGAATTCTGTACCGATAACGGGGCGATGATTGCCTACGCCGGTATGGTGCGCCTGAACGCTGGCGCAACGTCTGACCTGAGCGTGTCCGTGCGTCCGCGCTGGCCGCTGGCGGAACTGCCTGAGGCGTGAGTTTTTTTGCCCGGTGGCGCTGCGCTTACCGGGCCTACAAAACCGTAGGCCGGGTCAGGCGAAGCCGCCACCCGGCAATAACCTGCACTACACCCGCAGCATCCCTTTCTCTTCCAGAAACGCAATGATCGTTCCCAGACCGTCTCCCGCTTTCAGGTTGGTAAAGGTCCACGGACGCTCGCCGCGCATGCGGTTGGTATCGCGCTCCATCACCTCCAGCGACGCCCCCACGTACGGCGCGAGATCGGTTTTGTTGATCACCAGAAAATCGGACTTGGTGATCCCCGGCCCGCCCTTGCGCGGGATTTTTTCCCCTTCGGCCACGTCGATCACGTAGATGGTCAGATCCGCCAGCTCCGGGCTGAAGGTCGCGCTCAGGTTGTCCCCGCCGCTTTCCACGAAGATCAGATCCAGATTGCCGAACTTCTCGCTGAGCGCTTCCACCGCCGCCAGGTTCATCGAGGCGTCTTCGCGGATGGCGGTATGCGGGCAGCCGCCGGTCTCCACGCCCACGATGCGCTCCGGCGCCAGCGCGCCCGCCTCGGTCAGGATGCGCTGATCCTCTTTGGTGTAGATATCGTTGGTCACCACCGCCAGGTGATATGTGTCGCGCATTGCCTTGCAGAGCGCTTCCAGCAGCGCGGTTTTGCCCGACCCTACCGGGCCACCCACGCCCACGCGCAGGGGATGTTTGTAATCAGCCATGTTGACTCCTCAGGAACGGAATAGTCGTGAATATTGGGTTTCGTGGCGCGCGGAGGCGATGGCGGACAGCGGCGTTGCTGCCCCCAGCGCGTCGTCGCGACGTAAAAAGGCCTGTTCAAGCCCGGCGGCAAAATGGTCGCTCAGCTCGATAATCAGCTGCTGCGCCGCCTGCTGCCCAAACGGCACCAGCTTGACGCCTGCCATGACCGCGCTCTCAATCCAGCTGTAGCCCAGGCTCAGCGCCAGCTCGCGCACGTCAATGCCCCAGCGCACGCCGAGCCACGCCATGCCGCAGAGCTGGCTTTGCCTGCACAGCGCCAGCCATTCTGCCGGGCAGTCCGGCTCCCAGCTTTTGATGAGACGCGTAAAGGCCGCCCCGCGGTTGCGTTCTTCTTCACGCAGCTCGCGCGTTTCCCGGCAGGCGAGCAGGTATGCCGTCCAGCGTCTGGCCGTTGCCAGGTCGTTCCGATTGCAGGCCTGGCAGAGACGGTGAAACAGCGGCAGATCGACGCAGAAAAAACTCTGCTCCATCTGCTGGATCTGCCAGCGTTTAAAGGCGTCGGCGTCCGTGACCCAGCCCGCCTCAACGGCCCACTCCAGCCCCTGCGACCAGGTAAACGATCCGACCGGCAGGCTGCTGCTGGAGAGCTGCATCAGGCGCAGCCACTGGCGGGCGTGCTCCATCAGCTCATCAGCGCCAGCAGGGCGGAAACAATCAGCCCGCCGCCGAAGGTTTTACGCAGCCCGTCGTGACGGCGCAGCAGCAAGCCTGCGGCGAAACTGGCGCACAGCACCGTGGCGCTGGCGAACATAAACCCGCTGGTGAACAGCCAGAAGCTATGGCCGGACATCTCCACGCCGTGCGCCCAGCCGTGGAACATCGCCAGGGCAGGCACCGCCAGCAGCAGACGGTTTTCAGTCTTAAACATCATCACGCCGCTGACCGCCAGCGAGGCGATAATCAGCATCTCCATGCCGCTAAAGCCGCCGAGCAGGCTGCCTGCGATGGCGCCGACAAGCATCATCCCGAGGGTGGCAAACGGCAGCAGGAGCTTGCGGCCGCTCAGTGCCGAGAGCACGCCTGCGCCCGCTAGCATCAGCAGGTGATCGAGCCCGGTCAGCGGATGGAAAAAACCAGCCTGAAAGCTGTCGGCACCGTGGCCGGGATGCGCGAGCGCGGGAACGGAAAAAGCCAGCAGTAACAGGGGGAGTAACTTGCGCATGATGGATCCTTAATGTGAATGGGCGTGAGTGTGGCTATGGCTGTGGGCATCGCTGGCATACGCGCCCGCTTCTGGTTCAAACGGCAGGCTGGCGTAGGTCACCTCCAGCCCAAACTGGCGCAGCATATCGTCGAGAACGTGATCGTGGTGATAGCGCAGCTCGCCGGGCATCACCTGCAGCGGCACGTGGCGGTTGCCCAGGTGGTAGCAGGCGCGGGCGAGCAGGAACGGATCGGCACAGCGCACCACGGAGACGGACTCAGCCGCGGCGATCACTTCGATCACTTCGCTGCCGTCGTCGGTGGTCAGCAGGTCCCCCCCGCGCAGCAGCAGGCCGCGCGGCAGCATCAGCCCGGCTTCGCGGCCGTCGTTCAGCGCTACGCGGGCGCGGCTTTTCACCCGCACGTCAATCGGCAGCGTGACGCTGGCGGTAGTCGGGTGCGCGTGGTCCAGACGTTGGGTCAGATAAATCATCATCACTCCTCAAAACAGGAAATAGCGTTGCGCCATCGGCAGAACGTCAGCCGGTTCGCTGGTAATCAGTTCGCCGTCGACGCGCACCTCGTAGGTTTGCGAATCAACGGTGATGTTCGGTTGCAGAGCGTTGTGGATCATGTCCGCCTTTTTCACCGTCCGGCAGCCTTTCACCACCGCGGTGGCGCTCTGCAGGTTGAGCTGCTGGGGGATGCCGTTCGCGTGAGCCGCCTGCGAGACAAACGTCAGCCGCGTGGCGTGGCGCGCGGCGCCCAGCGCGGCAAACATTGGGCGGTAATGGACCGGCTGCGGTGTGGGGATTGAAGCGTTGATGTCACCCATCGGCGCGCAGGCGATCATCCCGCCTTTGACGATGGTGGCGGGTTTTACGCCGAAGAACGCCGGGGACCAGACCACCAGATCTGCCAGCTTGCCCGCCTCAATCGAACCCACTTCATGGGCGATACCGTGGGTCAGCGCCGGGTTAATGGTGTATTTGGCGACGTAGCGCTTCACGCGGAAATTGTCGTTCTCGCCGGTCTCTTCCGGCAGCGCGCCGCGCTGGACCTTCATGCGGTGCGCCACCTGCCAGGTACGGATAATCACTTCCCCGACGCGGCCCATGGCCTGCGAATCTGACGACGTGAGCGAAAACGCGCCGATGTCGTGCAGCACGTCTTCGGCGGCGATGGTCTCCCGACGAATGCGGGATTCGGCAAACGCCACGTCCTCGGCGATATCCGGGTCGAGGTGATGACAAACCATCAGCATGTCGAGATGCTCGTCGATGGTATTCACCGTGTAGGGCAGCGTCGGGTTGGTGGAGGAGGGCAGAATATTCGGGTGTGCGCAGGCGGTGATGATATCCGGCGCGTGGCCGCCGCCCGCCCCTTCGGTGTGGAAGGTGTGGATGGTGCGCCCGGCGATAGCCGCCAGCGTGTCTTCGACAAACCCGGACTCGTTCAGCGTGTCGCTGTGCAGCGCCACCTGAATGTCCATCTCTTCGGCCACCTCCAGCGAGCAGTTGATTGCCGCAGGCGTCGCGCCCCAGTCTTCGTGGATCTTCAGCCCGATGGCGCCCGCGGCAATCTGCTCGCGCAGGGCATCCGGGTTGGAGCCGTTCCCCTTGCCGAGCAGGCCGATATTCACCGGCAGCGTATCGGCGGCCTGCAGCATGCGGGCGATATACCACGGCCCTGGCGTGCAGGTGGTGGCGTTGGTGCCCGCTGCGGGTCCGGTGCCGCCGCCGATCATGGTGGTGACGCCGGAGACCAGCGCCTCCTCCGCCTGCTGCGGGCAGATCCAGTGGATGTGGGTGTCGATCCCGCCTGCGGTGACGATCTTCCCTTCGGCGGCGATGACTTCGGTTGCGGCACCAATCGGGATCGTCACGCCGGGCTGAATGTCCGGGTTGCCGGCTTTGCCGACGGCAAAAATCCGCCCGTTCTTGACGCCGATATCGGCTTTCACGATCCCCCAGTGGTCGACGATCAGCGCGTTGGTCAGCACCAGATCCACGCAGTCGTCTGCGGTCATCTGCCCCTGGCCCATGCCGTCGCGGATCACCTTCCCGCCGCCGAACTTGACCTCTTCGCCGTAGATCGTGAGATCGTCTTCCACTTCAATCCACAGCTCGCTGTCGGCCAGCCGCACTTTATCGCCGGTGGTGGGGCCGAACATATCGGCATAGGCCTGGCGCGAAATCTCAGCCATGTTTCACCTCGCCCATTACCTCGCCGCGAAAGCCGACAATGCGCTGCGCACCCGTGACCTGAACCAGCGTCACTTCGCGCTTCTGGCCGGGCTCAAAGCGCACGGCGGTGCCTGCCGGGATGTTCAGCCGGTAGCCTCGGGTCACCTCACGGTCAAACTTCAGCGCCGGGTTGACCTCGTAAAAGTGATAGTGCGATCCGACCTGGATCGGCCTGTCGCCGTGATTTTCGACAATCACGGTTTGGGTTTCGCGCCCGACGTTGATCGCAATCGTGCCGGGCTGGATCTGGTATTCGCCTGGGATCATCACGCGCTCCTTAGACGATCGGGTTGTGGACGGTGACGAGCTTGGATCCGTCCGGGAAGGTGGCTTCCACCTGAATGTCCGGGATCATCTCCGGCACGCCCTCCATCACCTGGTCGCGCGTCAGGACGTGGCGGCCCGCCTCCATCAGCGAGGCGACGGTTTCGCCATCGCGCGCGCCTTCCATGATGAAGGCGCTGATCAGCGCGACCGATTCCGGATAATTGAGCTTTACCCCGCGCGCAAGGCGGCGTTCGGCAACCAGCGCGGCGGTGAACAGCAACAGCTTGTCTTTTTCTCTGGGGGTCAGTTCCATAACGTTTCTCTTATGTCTGCCAGATACGCGGCGAAAAGGCGGTTTTGGTGGTGAGAAGCGGGCGAAGCGACTGCCAGATATCGCGCATCACCCGCTGGCAAATCAGGTTATCGTGGGAGAGAAAACGCACCGACATGAGGTCGTCCACGAGCGTAGCGCCCGCAAAAGTTTCCAGCGGTGCGAGCAGCGCGCGCACCGTGTCGAGATGTTCTTCATTGGCCGGATAGAACAGCAGCGTGCCGATCCACGGGTGTCCGGCAACGGGCGTGAGATCGCCGTCGCCGAGGTGCTGGCGCTCTATCAGGCGGGGTTCGTCATCCACCCACACCTCAAGGCGGCTCTCCAGCGTGCCGTGGCTGAAGGTCTCATTGATTACCGGTCGTCCCAGACAGTACAGCTCCCACGCCAGCAGCGTGCTGGAGGCCTTAAGGTGAAAGACGGAACGCAGCGCGGCATTCGCACCGGGGAAGATAATGGTGTCCTGCGGTAGCCACTCCAGCGTGGATCCCTCATCGAGATAAAAGTGCTGGCTCAGACGCGCCTGCGGGCCGCTGCTGCGATAGAACTTGCTGGCGCCGGGCATGGTGATAAGCGTGTGGCTTTTGGCGTCCAGCCGAACGGAAATGTCCAGCGTATCGCCGCCCACAACCCCGCCCGGCGGGTGCAGCAGGTAAAGGTGGCAGGTCTCGCCTTCAGGGTAAAACGGACGCTGAACGGTAAGCGGCCCGACGTGATGAGCGGAGTGCAGGAGGGTTTTCTCAGGGGTGTGACAAAACTGCAGGGCAAGCGACGCCTGCCAGCCTTTGTACGAATTATCAGTGACCTGAGCTGCTAACATGCTGCATCCATCTGCTCATCATCGGGGTCGTTTCAGTATGCCCTGGCAGAATTGAAGGCTGTCATATGAGTCGCTTATGGATGGTCTGTAATGTAGGCCGGGTAAGCGCAGCGCCACCCGGCAAGAAAAGCGATGACATTATTTATGATTAGCGGTAATCCTCCGCATCCACATCATACCCCGACGGCTCCCAGCGGATCGCCAGCAGCGAGGCCAGGCCGATAAACGGCGCCAGCGCAATCACCCAGAACACGGCGGTATCCAGCGAGGCGACCAGCAGCGGGAACATGAACAGCGACAGCGTCGAGCTGCTGCGCATCAGCGTCTGGTTAAGGCCAACGCCGACGCCGCGCAGCGAGGTCGGGTAGCTCAGTGAGGCAAACGTCATGGTATGCGCGCCCGGGCCGAAGCCCTGGCCGAACAGGAAGAGCGCCAGCATTGCCACGGCAAGCACGCCTTCGGTGGCGCCTTCCGGACGACCAATCAGCCCCAGGCCCAGCAGCGCGACCAGCTGGCAGGCGTAACCCGCCAGCGACATCCGCCATGCGCCGAAGCGCGGCACGTAGCGTACCGCCAGCAGTCCGCCGACGAAGGCAAACAGCAGGTTAAGCACCAGAGAAATCAGGATGGTGGTCAGCATCGACTGGACAAAGAAGCTGGAGATGATCACCGGCAGACCAAACGCCACCGCGTTATAGGCGAACGAAGAGACGACGGACAGCAGCGTGGCGAGCGTCGTGCGGCGTAAGTAGACGCCGCGGAACAGGTTCAGATAGTTGGACCATTTCGCTTTATTCACGACGGGAGCTGGCTGGCTGAGCGCATCCTGCGGCACGTGGGCATTGATGTTATACGACTGACGTAAAATGGACGCCGCCTCCTTCAGGTTGCCCTGATTTGCCGCCCAGACCGGCGATTCGCTCATATAGCGGCTGCGGATGGCGATAATCACCAGCGCGGGTACCGCGCCGAAGCCAAGGATCAGGCGCCACAGCCAGTCGCTGTGGCTTTCCGGCAGCACGGCGTAGAAGAAGAGCACCAGCAGGTAGGAGATACTGATGGCGGCATACCAGGTGGGGCACCACATGGCGACGCTGGAGGCCTTATTGCCGGGGCCTTTTAGCCTGGCGAACTCGCTTAAAAATGCCATCGCCACGGGAAGGTCGATCCCGACGCCAAGTCCCATGACAAAGCGGGCACCCGCCAGCACATATTCGTTCGGGGCCAGCGCACAGGCGATGGCGGCCACCACGAAGAAGAGCATGTCGGCCATAAAGACGCGATAGCGCCCGATTTTATCCGTGAGATAACCGCCGAGCAGCGCCCCGACAATCGCGCCAAACGTAATGGCGGACGCCACCATGCCGGTACCGGCGGGCGTCAGGTTAAATTCGCGGGTGATATCTTTTATGCCGAAGGCCAGCGCGCCCAGATCGTAGGCATCGAGGAAAATCCCGCCCAGCGCGATACCGATCACGATGCGAGCATTGGCCCGGCCCTGAGAACCATCATTAACGAGGCGTGAAACATCCGATGCGCTGCGCACCCACTGGATGTCGCCATCGGAACGTTTTCCTGCCGTTGAAAGGGGAGTTGTTTCTGTGATTTCTGCCATTTTCTTCTTATGTGGTTGTGTTGTGTCATTAACAGTTACCACAGGCAGAAGGTGACCAAAATCACATTTGGCTATAAGGCATAACTAACCTTACGGAGCGTCTTTTTTCTTCCTCTTGAGCTTCGTCCAGATTTTGGTCTCCTGACGACGCCACAGGCGCTGAATATTGTCGTGATGACGCAGCAGGATAAGGCAGGAGAGCATTGATACCGGGAAGGTGAACTGAGGTTTGAACCACCAGACGTAGAACGGGGCAATCAGCGCGCTGACGATCGCGCCCAGCGACGAATAGCCGCTCAGCAGAATGGTGAGCAGCCAGGTGCCAGCCATCACGCCGGTTAAATCCCAGCCGATAGGCGCAATGGCACCAAAAGCGGTTGCCACGCCTTTGCCGCCTTTAAAACCGAAGAATACGGGCCAGATGTGGCCGACACAGGCAGCAATCGCAATGAGCCCCAGCCAGAACGGCGTGACGCCCAGCGCATACGCGCCCCAGACGGGTAGCATCCCTTTCAGAACATCAAAAATCAAAACCGCTACGGCTGCTCCCTTGCCGCCAATTCGTAGTACGTTGGTCGCTCCCGGATTCCCGGAACCACTTTCACGCGGGTCAGGTAACCCGGCGATGCGGCAGACCAGAATGGCGCTGGAGATTGAGCCGCAAAGATAGGCGAGGAGGATCATTCCAGGCGCGATTGCACTCATAACGCTGTTCCGTTTTGAAAATGTATCTGTATTCTCAGCATCTGTGGATAATACGCATAATTCGCCGGAAGTGGTATCCGGTTTAGCCAAAAAGCAGGCAGGTCGTGATGGATATTGTATTTATAGAGCAACTTTCGGTAATCACCACTATTGGTGTTTACGACTGGGAACAGACCATCGAGCAGAAGCTGGTGTTCGATATCGAAATGGGATGGGATAACCGCAAGTCGGCAAAAAGCGATGACGTGAACGACTGTCTCAGCTACGCCGACATCAGTGAAACGGTCATCGGCCACGTGGAAGGGCAACGTTTTGCGCTGGTCGAACGGGTGGCGGAAGAGGTCGCAGAATTGCTGCTGGAAAAATTCAACTCACCGTGGGTGCGCATCAAGCTGAGCAAACCGGGCGCGGTGGCGCGCGCGGCCAACGTGGGCGTCATTATCGAGCGTGGCACAAATCTGAAAGGCAAGATTTAACGTCATAATAGCTAAACCATTTTAGGTTATACCGGTCTTAAAGCTGTATCTTTCACGGTAGCCGTTGGGGCGACCGTTTTTTTTATATTTTTTTAGGGGTTTATAGATGAGCGATATGCACTCGCTGCTGGTGGCGGCAATACTGGGTGTGGTCGAAGGATTGACGGAGTTTTTACCGGTTTCCAGTACCGGCCATATGATCATTGTTGGTCATCTGCTGGGCTTTGAAGGCGATACTGCAAAAACGTTTGAAGTGGTGATCCAGCTGGGTTCGATTCTGGCGGTGGTGGTGATGTTCTGGCGCCGTCTGTTTGGCCTGATCGGTATCCATTTTGGCCGTCCGCCGCAGCACGAAGGGATGAGTAAAGGCCGCCTGTCGCTGATCCATATTCTGCTCGGGATGATCCCGGCGGTGGTGCTGGGCCTGGTTTTCCACGACGCCATCAAATCGCTGTTTAACCCGATTAACGTGATGTACGCGCTGGTGGTGGGCGGCTTCCTGCTGATCGCCGCGGAAGTGCTGAAGCCAAAAACGCCGCGCGCGGAAGGGCTGGACGATATGACGTATCGTCAGGCATTTATCATTGGCTGCTTCCAGTGTCTGGCGCTGTGGCCGGGCTTCTCCCGTTCAGGTGCAACCATTTCCGGCGGGATGCTGATGGGCGTAAGCCGTTACGCCGCGTCAGAGTTCTCATTCCTGCTGGCGGTGCCGATGATGATGGGCGCCACCGCGCTTGACCTCTATAAAAGCATCGGTTTCCTCACCACGGGCGACATTCCGATGTTCGCCGTCGGCTTCATCACCGCGTTTATCGTGGCGCTGATTGCCATCAAAACCTTCCTGCAGCTGATTAAGCGTATCTCGTTCATTCCGTTCGCGATCTACCGCTTTATCGTCGCGGCTGCGGTTTACGTGGTCTTCTTCTGACCGACTGCCCTCAGTCTTTTGGCTGAGGGCAATGCTTTTCCTTCCACTCTGATACCGCCTGAATCCGCCGTTTCGTCAGCTCTTCGCGAATGTCCGGGCCTTTGAATCCCGCCTCGACAACGTCCTTCGTCGGCACCGCTTTGGCTACCTCCCAGGCTTTACGCAGTAAACGTCCCTGCGGGTAGTCACAGGCTTCAAACCCGGTACGCCCGCGCACGTCAGCCTCGCTGGTGAGCGCGATCTGCTCCACGCGCTGGGGTTTGCGCCAGGCGTCGATGTTATCGAACAGCTTAACGATGGTGGCCGGTTTCAGGATCGGGAAGGTGTGGATCAGGTCGTGGAATTCGGCCACCAGTTTCGCCAGATCGCGGATTTCGTTCGGCACGCGCAGGCGCTGGCACAGCCCTTCGACGAGCTTCACCCCTGCCGGACCGTGCCCGTGGTGCCGAGGCCAGAGCTCTTTTGGCGTTAAGCCTTTGCCGAGATCGTGGCACAGGGTGGAAAAGCGCACGTCCACGTCAGGGCTGAGCATGGCCGCCATGCTCAGGGTCATCAGCGTGTGCACGCCGGTGTCAATCTCCGGATGCCATTTCGCCGGAGCCGGTACGCCAAACAGCGCGTCTATTTCCGGGAACAGCACCTTCAGGGCGCCGCAGTCGCGCAGCACCTGGAAAAAGACCTGCGGGTTACGCGTGGTGAGCGCATTCTCGGTCTCTTTCCAGACGCGCTCTGGCGTCAGGTGTTCAAGCTCGCCCGCCTCGGTCATGGCGGTCATCAGCGCCATGGTCTCATCGGCAATTCGGAAGCTGAGATGGGCGTAACGCGCGGCAAAACGCGCCACGCGCAGCACGCGGAGCGGATCTTCAGAAAACGCCGGGGAGACGTGACGTAAGAGACGGTTGCGCAGATCGTCCTGGCCGCCATAAGCGTCAATAATCTGGCCGTGCTCGTCCTGCGCCAGCGCGTTAATGGTCAGATCGCGACGCAGGAGATCGTCCTCCAGCGTGACGTCCGGCGCGGCGTAGCAGGTAAAGCCAGTGTAGCCCGAACCTGATTTCCGCTCGGTACGCGCCAGGGCGTACTCTTCGCGGCTTTTCGGGTGTAAAAAGACGGGAAAATCGCGGCCTACCTGCTGGTAGCCCGCGTCGAGCATCTCTTCCGGGGTGGCGCCCACCACCACCCAGTCTTTATCTTTGACCGGCAGACCTAACAACGCATCACGTACCGCACCACCGACCAGATAACTCTTCACGCCTGACACTCCCGTTTTCTCTTTTCCAGAATGATACGTAAGTCTGGCAGAGAAGACGAATTAGTTCATCCAGCGATCTTTACGTTTACGGCTTGGGATCAGGTGCGGCAGAACCAGACCCAGCACCAGACCGACGCCCAGCACGCCGCCGCCATACATAAACCACTGCATGATGATGGTGCGCTGTTTGTCATCGAGCTGCAGGTTGGCGGCATTCACTTTCTTCTGCGCGACAATCAGCTCGTTTTTCAGCTTCTGGTTCTCTTCTTTCAGGCCGTTAATCACCCCGTCGCTCTGCGCCACTTTCTGCTGCATCTCGGCGGTACGCTGGTTCCAGGTTCCGTCGATATTGTTCAGCTTGTCGGTCAGGGTTTTCACCTGATTTTCCAGATCCGGTACGCGGGTGCGCAGGCTTGGCACGGTGCTCAGCTCTTTCAGTGGGATCCAGGACGTGCGGCCAGAACTGTCGCGAACCTGACCGTAGTTGGTGTCCGCGTTGGTCTGTAACAGGGTGACTTCCTCGCCGGCATTTACCGTACCCACGAGGCGATAATTATCTCCGGGGCCACTGCGTACCCAGGTGTTCAGTTCGTCAGAAACGTAACGCTTCTCTTCAGCGTGCACTGCGGTTGCGGCGCTAAAAGCGAGTAAAGTAAGTCCAATCAGGCGTAATTTAAGCATCATTAGTCGTTATTTTCATAAATAGTGGAACGATAGTAGTGGCAACAGTGTCTCTACGCAAAGCATTCATCAGCAATCAGAATCATCTGTGTCACGACTCTACACATTTACGCCCGTCAAATTGCTCATTGCATGGCAATTTGGCGCAAAATACTATGTACTGACAAACAAATGGCGAGGAAGTTCGCCCTCATTGACGCGTCTGTGACGCCCGCAAAAGTACAAGGCTATGGCTCAGGAAATCGAATTAAAATTTATCGTCGAAAAAGACAGCGTTGACGCACTCCGCCAGCATCTGCATACGCTCTCCGGCGAACACCATGCACCGGTACAACTGCTTAATATCTATTACGAAACGCCGGATAACTGGCTACGCCGCCACGATATGGGGCTGCGCATCCGTGGCGCGAGTGGGCGCTACGAGATGACGATGAAAATTGCCGGCCGCGTGGTCGGCGGGTTACATCAGCGTCCGGAATACAATATCGACATCAGTCAGCCAGAACTTGAGCTGGAACGTTTTCCGGCGGAAGTCTGGCCGGAAGGCGAGTTGCCTGCCACGCTGGCGGAGCAGGTGCAGCCGCTGTTCAGCACCGATTTCTGGCGCGAGAAATGGCTGGTGACGGAAGGTAAAAGCCGCATCGAAATCGCCCTCGATCTGGGTGAGGTGAAGGCGGGTGAGTACCAGGAGCCGATCTGCGAACTGGAGCTTGAGCTGCTGGAAGGGGACGCAAATGACGTGCTGAAGCTGGCGCGCAGGCTGGTGAACCAGTCCGGATTGCGCCAGGGGAGCCTGAGCAAAGCCGCGCGGGGTTACCATCTGGCCGCCGGAAATGCGCCGCGCGTGCTGAAAGAGACGACCATTTTGCGCGTTGCGCCGAAAGCCAGCGTTGAGCAGGGGCTGGAAGCCGCGCTGGAGCTGGCGCTTTCTCAGTGGCAGTACCATGATGAGCTGTGGGTACGAAATGTGAAAAACGCCAAATCCCACGTGCTGGCGGCCATTGCCCTGGTGCGCCATACCCTGACGCTCTTCGGCGGTATTGTTCCTCGCAAAGCGAGCGCTCACTTACGTGATCTGCTGACGCAAACCGAAACGCTGATGCTCTCGGACGTATCTGCGCAAACGGCGATCTACAGTCCGCAAGCCGCTTCGGCAAAACTGGCGCTGACCGAGTTTCTGGTGACGCGCGGCTGGCGCGCCTTCCTGGATGCGAAAGCCGAGGCCAAAATCGCGGAAAACTTTAAGCGTTTCGCAGATATTCATCTTTCCCGTCATGCGGCCGAACTGAAGAGCACCTTTGCGTATCCGCTCGGCGATAAGTATGGCGATCAGCTTCCCCGTCTTTCGCGCAACATCGACAGCATGCTGCTCCTTTCCGGTGCCTACGACGGGCCACAGGCGCAGGCGTGGCTGGAAAACTGGCAGGGGCTGAAGCATGCCATCGAAACCCGTCAGCATATTGAGATAGAGCATTTCCGTAACGAGGCCATTTCGCAGGAGCCGTACTGGCTGCACAGCGGAAAACGTTAACTCTGGCAAGGAACCCCTAGAATGCCGCTTTCTTCACCGTTACAGCAGCAGTGGCAGACCGTTTGCGAACGTCTGCCTGAGTCATTACCGGCGTCATCGTTAAGCGAGCAGGCGAAAAGCGTGCTCGTCTTCAGTGATTTTGTGCAGGAAAGCATAGCCGTCTACCCGGACTGGCTGACGGAGCTTGAGAACGCACCGCCGCAGGCGGACGAGTGGCGGCACTATGCCGCCTGGCTGCAGGCCGCGCTTGAAGACGTCGCGGATGAGGCGACGCTGATGCGCGTCCTGCGTCAGTTCCGCCGTCGTGTGATGGTGCGCATTGCCTGGGCGCAGGCGCTGGAACTGGTGAGTGAAGAGAGTACGTTGCAGCAGTTAAGCGAGCTGGCGCAGACGCTGATTGTCGCCGCGCGCGACTGGCTCTACGCCGCCTGCTGTAAAGAGTGGGGCACGCCGTGCAGCGAGGAAGGGGTTCCTCAGCCGCTGTTGATTCTGGGGATGGGCAAGCTGGGCGGCTGCGAGCTGAACTTTTCCTCCGATATCGACCTGATTTTCGCCTGGCCTGAGAACGGCTCCACGCGCGGCGGCCGTCGCGAGCTGGACAACGCCCAGTTCTTTACCCGCCTCGGCCAGCGTCTGATTAAGGCGCTGGATCAGCCGACGCAGGACGGCTTTGTCTACCGCGTGGACATGCGCCTGCGTCCGTTTGGCGACAGCGGGCCGCTGGTGCTGAGCTTTGCCGCGCTGGAGGATTACTACCAGGAGCAGGGGCGCGACTGGGAGCGTTACGCGATGGTCAAGGCACGGATCATGGGCGACAGCGACGACGCCTACGCCAACGAGCTGCGCGCCATGCTGCGCCCGTTCGTGTTCCGTCGCTATATTGACTTCAGCGTGATCCAGTCCCTGAGAAATATGAAAGGGATGATCGCCCGTGAGGTGCGCCGTCGCGGTCTGAAGGACAACATCAAGCTCGGCGCGGGCGGCATTCGCGAAATCGAATTTATCGTCCAGGTCTTCCAGCTGATTCGCGGCGGACGCGAGCCGTCGCTACAGTCCCGCTCGCTGCTGCCGACGCTGAGCGCTATTGAGCAGCTTCACCTGCTGCCGGACGGCGACGCGCAAACCCTGCGCGAGGCCTATCTTTTCCTGCGCCGTCTGGAAAACCTGCTGCAAAGCATCAACGACGAACAGACCCAGACCCTGCCGGGGGATGACCTTAACCGGGCGCGTCTGGCCTGGGGGATGCGCGTGGATGACTGGTCAACGCTGGCCGAACGGCTCGATGCCCATATGGCAGGCGTGCGCCGCATCTTCAACGAGCTAATCGGTGATGACGAAAGCGAATCGCAGGACGATGCCCTTTCCGAGCACTGGCGCGAGCTGTGGCAGGACGCGCTCCAGGAAGATGACACCACCCCGGTGCTGTCGCACCTAACCGACGACGCGCGCCATCGCGTGGTGGCGCTGATTGCCGATTTCCGTCTTGAGCTGAACAAGCGCGCCATTGGCCCGCGCGGCCGTCAGGTGCTGGATCACCTGATGCCGCACCTGCTGAGCGAGGTCTGCTCGCGGGCGGATGCGCCGGTGCCGCTGTCGCGCATGATGCCGCTGCTGAGCGGGATCATCACGCGCACCACGTACCTTGAGCTTTTGAGCGAGTTTCCGGGGGCGCTGAAGCACCTGATTTCCCTCTGCGCCGCCTCTCCGATGGTGGCCAACAAGCTGGCGCGCTACCCTCTGCTGCTGGATGAGCTGCTCGACCCTAACACCCTGTATCAACCCACGGCGACGGATGCCTACCGTGACGAGCTGCGTCAGTATCTGCTGCGCGTGCCGGAAGAGGACGAAGAGCAGCAGCTGGAGGCGCTGCGACAGTTTAAGCAGGCCCAGATGCTGCGCGTGGCGGCGGCGGATATCGCCGGAACGCTGCCGGTAATGAAAGTGAGCGATCACTTAACCTGGCTCGCGGAGGCGATCATCGACGCGGTCGTGCAGCAGGCGTGGGTGCAGATGGTGTCCCGCTACGGCCAGCCGAAGCACCTTGCTGACCGTGAGGGGCGAGGCTTTGCCGTGGTCGGTTATGGCAAGCTCGGCGGCTGGGAGCTGGGATACAGCTCCGATCTGGATTTAATTTTCCTGCACGACTGCCCGGTTGACGTGATGACCGACGGCGAGCGCGAGATTGACGGGCGTCAGTTCTATCTGCGCCTGGCCCAGCGCATTATGCACCTGTTCAGCACCCGCACTTCGTCGGGCATTTTGTATGAAGTCGATGCGCGCCTGCGTCCGTCCGGCGCGGCGGGTATGCTGGTCACCTCAACGGAGTCCTTCGCCGATTATCAGAAGAATGAAGCCTGGACCTGGGAGCATCAGGCGCTGGTGCGCGCCCGCGTGGTGTATGGCGATCCGCAGCTCAAAACGCAGTTCGATGCCGTCCGTAAGGATGTGATGACCACCCCGCGCGAGGGCAGTACGCTGCAGACCGAAGTGCGCGAGATGCGCGAGAAAATGCGCGCGCACCTGGGTAATAAACACCGCGATCGCTTTGATATCAAAGCCGACGAGGGCGGGATTACCGATATTGAGTTCATTACTCAGTATCTGGTGCTGCTCCACGCGCACGACAAGCCGAAGCTGACCCGCTGGTCGGATAACGTGCGCATTCTGGAGCTGCTGGCGCAAAACGACATTATGGACGAGCAGGAGGCGCAGGCTTTAACCCGCGCCTACACCACGCTGCGCGACGAGCTGCATCACCTGGCGCTACAGGAGCAGCCCGGGCACGTGGCGCTGGACTGTTTTGTCGCAGAGCGTGCTCAGGTAACGGCCAGCTGGCAGAAGTGGCTGGTGGAACCGTGCGTAACAAATCAAGTGTGATATTATCGCGCGCAAATTGTGAATCTTTCTGGAGTCAGGAATGAAAGTAACACTGCCAGAGTTTGAACGTGCTGGAGTAATGGTTGTTGGGGATGTGATGCTGGATCGCTACTGGTATGGGCCGACCAGCCGCATCTCTCCGGAAGCACCAGTACCGGTGGTTAAGGTCGACACCATTGAAGAGCGTCCCGGCGGCGCGGCAAACGTGGCGATGAACATAGCCTCTCTGGGCGCGCACTCGCGTCTGGTTGGCCTGACCGGTATCGACGATGCGGCGCGCGCGCTGAGCAAGTCGCTGGCGGACGTGAACGTGAAGTGTGACTTCGTTTCTGTTCCGACCCACCCGACCATCACCAAGCTGCGCGTGCTGTCACGTAACCAGCAGCTGATCCGCCTCGACTTTGAAGAAGGGTTCGAAGGCGTTGATCCCGAGCCGCTGCACGAGCGCATTAACCAGGCGTTAGGCAATATCGGCGCGCTGGTGCTGTCCGACTACGCGAAAGGCGCGCTGGCCAGCGTGCAGACGATGATCCAGCTGGCGCGTAAGGCCAGCGTACCGGTGCTGATCGATCCTAAGGGCACCGACTTTGAGCGCTATCGCGGCGCAACCCTCCTGACGCCAAACCTCTCCGAGTTTGAAGCGGTGGCGGGCAAATGCAAAACCGAGGAAGAGCTGGTTGAGCGCGGCATGAAGATCATTGCTGACTTCGAATTATCTGCGCTGCTGGTGACCCGCTCCGAGCAGGGGATGACGCTGCTGCAGCCGGGCAAGGCGCCGCTGCATATGCCAACCCAGGCGCAGGAAGTGTATGACGTGACCGGTGCCGGTGATACGGTGATCGGCGTGCTGGCGGCGACGCTGGCGGCGGGGAACTCTCTGGAAGAAGCGTGCTACTTCGCCAACGCCGCGGCAGGTGTGGTCGTCGGTAAACTCGGTACCTCAACCGTGTCCCCAATCGAGCTGGAAAACGCGGTGCGCGGCCGTGCGGATACCGGCTTTGGCGTCATGACCGAAGAGGAGCTGAAAGTGGCCGTTGCTGCCGCGCGCAAGCGCGGTGAAAAAGTGGTGATGACTAACGGCGTGTTCGACATCCTGCACGCGGGCCATGTCTCTTATCTGGCGAATGCGCGAAAGCTGGGCGATCGCCTGATTGTGGCGGTGAACAGCGATGCGTCCACGAAGCGCCTGAAGGGTGAAACGCGTCCGGTGAACCCGCTTGAGCAGCGTATGATCGTGCTCGGCGCGCTGGAAGCCGTGGACTGGGTGGTGTCGTTTGAAGAAGACACGCCGCAGCGCCTGATTGCCGGTATTCTGCCGGACCTGCTGGTGAAGGGTGGGGATTACAAGCCGGAGCAAATCGCGGGCAGCGAAGAGGTCTGGGCCAACGGCGGCGAGGTGATGGTGCTCAACTTTGAGGACGGGTGTTCAACCACCAACATCATTAAGAAGATCCAGAAAGACAGTCAGTAAAAAACGGGCCTATTGGCCCGTTTTTTTATGTCGGGTGGCGGCTGCGCCTTACCCGACCTACGCGTTCATTCAGGCCCGGTAAGGCATAGCCGCCACCGGGCACAACAGGCCGCACTATGCCTGGTCATCCACCGGTGGAATGGCTGGCGCTGGCTTCACTTCTTCCGGCGCATTGCGGTTTTCCAGCTCGGTCAGACGCTGTTCCAGCAGTGCCAGCTTCTCGCGGGTGCGCAGCAGAACCTGGGTCTGCACGTCAAACTCTTCGCGGCTGACGAGATCAAGGCGAACCAACTGCGCCTGCAGCGTCTGGCGGATTTTCTTCTCAACGTCATCACCAAATTCACGAATGCCTTTTGGCATAGACTCGTGAACCTGACGCGCAATTTGCTCAATTTTCTTCGGGTCAATCATTGTCGTTTCCCTTGATGAAAAGGTGTTAGTGTCCATTGTAGCGCGTCATGCCCGGGGTAAACAAAATTGTTTGATGCTTATGCATTGCCCAGGATAATCAATAGCGTTATAGTTATCTCGCTTATTCTCAGGGCGGGGCGAAATTCCCCACCGGCGGTAAATCAGCTTAACGCTGAAAGCCCGCGAGCGCTTTGGGTGAATTCTCAAAGGTCAGCAGATCCGGTGTAATTCCGGGGCCGACGGTTAGAGTCCGGATGGGAGAGAGTAACGATCCAGTCGGGCATGGGCCCGCTCACGTTATCTTTTTGCCGCTTATACGGCGCTCCTAAGACTGCCCTGATTCTGGTAACCATAATGTTAATGAGGTTTTTTTACCATGAATCAGACGCTACTTTCCTCTTTTGGCACTTCAACTCAACGTGTTGAACATGCACTGGATGCACTGCGCGAAGGCCGCGGTGTGATGGTGCTTGACGATGAAAACCGTGAAAACGAAGGCGACATGATTTTCGCCGCCGAAAACATGACCGTTGAACAGATGGCGCTGACCATCCGTCACGGCAGCGGCATCGTATGCCTGTGTATTACCGAAGATCGTCGTAAGCAGCTCGAGCTGCCGATGATGGTCGAAAACAACACCAGCGCCTTTGGTACCGGATTTACCGTGACCATTGAAGCGGCGCATGGCGTGACCACCGGTGTGTCTGCGGCTGACCGTCTGACCACCGTACGTGCCGCGATTGCTGATGATGCGAAGCCATCCGATCTGCATCGTCCAGGCCACGTCTTCCCACTGCGCGCGCAGGCGGGTGGCGTGCTGACCCGCGGCGGTCACACCGAAGCGACGATCGACCTGGTGACGCTGGCAGGCTTCAAACCTGCGGGCGTGCTGTGTGAACTGACCAACGACGACGGCACCATGGCGCGTGCGCCAGAGTGCATCACCTTCGCACGTCTGCACAACATGCCGGTGGTAACGATTGAAGATCTGATCGAGTATCGCCAGGCGCACGAGCGCAAAGCCAGCTGAAATGGCTGATGTGAAAAAGCCGGGGAAACCCGGCTTTTTTGTCTCTAGTGATAGTTAATTTTGAACAGCACCACCGTTTCGAACGGGCCGGACTGGATCGCTTTTCCTTCGACCGGCGACAGCTCTGCGGTGTATTGCTGCTCATGCTCAAGCGTGCTGCCCGTAAAATCCACGTATTCGTTGTAGTGGTTAAAGGTGTAGGGCTCGGTTCCGTTAAGGATCCTCAGCTTCAGGCCATTGCCTATCAGCAGTGCGGTATCGTTGGCGGTAAGCGCTTCATTTGTATAGAACGACGAGTCCATTTTGAAGCCATCTGAACATTGGGCATCCTGCACTTTCGTCGTCTTCACCGAAAAGGTCCGTTTACGCGTCTGTTGATTCACGATATCGCGTGCGCTAAAGGTGCCGAAATCAATCTCCTGGTTCTCAGGGTAAATACTGAACGTTGCCCCGCAGTCCAGAACGGTAATATTTTGCAGCCCGTTGATGTGATATTTGAGGTTTTTCGCATCCGACATCTGGTTCACGCCGCCTTTTCCGTCAAACTGGACAACGATGTAATCGCTCAGCGAGCTGACGTAGCCGTGAGGCGGCATGGCTTTAATTTTTACGTATAAGCGCAGACGAGCAATGAAGGTTCGTGAAGTGTGGATATCATCCGGGTTACCGGAACAGATACGATTTTCCCATCCCATTTGTCGGATCTGCTCGGGGGTATAAATCGTGATGTTTTGGTTGTCCAGACACTGTCGGGTATCGACGCCGTTAGGCTGGCCTTTTGCATCGTAGTCTATCCCTTCATAGGTTACGCCCAGTTCATAATAGGGATCGGAGGTTGAAGGATAAGGATTCACCCAGCCAAAAATATCCTCCGGTTGAAAGCTGCTTGTGACATTGTGGTTGCATGTCACCGGGATTTTGATGTCATCCGATTCCCAAATTTTCTCACCTGCCTGTGCATTACTGGGGATAGCAAACGGCGAGATCGTTTTAGTTTCTTCTACGGGGCCGCCCGAACCGCCCAGGTAGCAGTCGAGCGCCAGCGCTTCTCTTAAAGGCAGCACTGAGAGCAGCACTATGAACAATACGTTAGCGAGATTGCGCATCTTTTTCGATCTTCCGTTCGGTGAGCGAGCACTGCGCCGTTCCCGCGCACTGTACGTCGACCTTTTTCAGCGCGCCGTAATCGTCGATATAACCGATGCTGTAATAGTTACCGTGGTAGTCACCGGTAGAGGTTGTTGCTGTCGCGTAAGGCGCAAGCATCAGGCTGTCGAAGCCCGGCAGCATGGTTCTGGCATTCTTACTGAGCCACGCCAGCGTGATGTAGTACGGCGTCGGGTTATGTATGGTCAGCCCATTCGCAGTGGCTGAAACTTCCATCCGCATTTCCGCCTGCTCGCCGGGTTTTTTGGTAATCGCTTTAGGGCGCCAGAACAGCTTGATCCTGCTCTGCATCGCCACCTGCATGACGCTGCGTTCATCGCTGGCGCTGGTGCTTTTCGGGGGCACTTCGCGCAGGTTGAAATAAAACAGGGATTCTCTGTCTTTCGGTAACTGACTGGTGGCCGCTTGCTTAACGATCCTGACCTGCGATGCGGAACCCGCTTCAATGCGTTGAATCGGAGGCAGCGCCATGAAATGCCTGTCTTCTTTACGGCCTTTCTCATCTTCAATCCAGGAGAGCGCCAGATAGGGCAGCGCTTTACTCTGGTTTTCAATCTTCAGGCTGCTGGCCTTGTCGCTTTCCGGAAAGACAATGCGCGTGCGGTCCAGGTTTACGGCCGCGTGAGTGGTGAATGCTGTGCCGACCAGCATCAGGCACAGGCTTTTGAGTAAGGTTAATTTCATCATGATTTCTTACTGACATGGCAGTATCAACTGCATACTGTTTTCAAGGTGTGAAGGTAACGTGAAGCGACACTGCTGATTGTCTCCCCACGTCACGCGAAACTGTTGTTGTGGCTCTACGGCGCCGAGCCAGACGTGGCCGTCATCGGCGACCATGGCAATCTGCCGATCGTCTTCAAGCTGGCGAACAACGGCGCCCAGCGGCGGCGTGCCAGAGGAAGTACGTAAGATGCCTGTGATATCATTGCCTGCACGCGTCGCAATCTGACGGTACCCGATGGCGCCTTCCGTCCAGGTTGAGGTGACGACGCGGGTGTCAACGTCTACGCCATCGGGCAGGTTGTTCATATTGACCTGCACGCTGGAAGGCGAATAGCTGGAGATGGACGGTAAAACGCCAATCCCGAAGCGATTGGTTTCATCCCGCGACATGTTCAGCGGGATGTTGCCTACGCCATCGGTACTGACCATCACGCGCGGCTCGTTACCGTAGCTGCGGCGGTGCAGCGCAGCGCCTTTAGCCGTCGAGGTGAATGAACCGGTCCAACTGGCACTCAGGGAATTGTATTCGTTAGCCTTAATACTCCCGGAGAGATTCAGGTCGCCATAAGGAGAATAATGTTGATAGTTGCCGCTCACCTGCGCGCCGGCATCTGACTTCTCGCTTTCGGTACCTGCCGAAACGCCCCAGGTGTTGTTGCGGTCTGATGTGTCATACCACGATACGTTCTGGCTCAGACTGTCGCTGTTGCGCAGGTCGTAATTCAGACGATGATCGGGATCGAGCGGTACGCTCAGTGAGAGATAGAACTGCGTATCGTCGTCTTCGTCTTCATAGTGGGTTTTACTCCATGACACGGTGACGCCCAGATTTTTCCAGCAACCGATATCAAAGTTATAGCCTGCGGTCACGCTGCCCGTCGTGGAGGAGGAATCGTTCCACCAGGTTTGACGCAGCATGTTCACATAGAGGTTGAGCGATAGCGCCGAAATGTACTGGCTTGCCGTCACGCTGAGCGTCTGTTTTTCTGACTGCCGATCGTTATTGTCATCATCCAGAAAACGGGCGTAGCTGAGAAACTGCGGGTCGGAATAGCGATAACTGGCGAGCGTAAGCTGGCTGCCGGTGGTATCGAAACGCTTACTGTAGTTGAAACGGTAGCTGTAACCTGTCTGGCTATTCTGATTGGGCAACTGGCTGGTTGCCTGCGTCACGTCAAAAGAGAGCGCGCCCAGGTACTCCATGTTTTGACCTATTCCGGCGGCAACGGACCGGTAGCGATCGCCATCGGCGAGCGTACCGCCGTAGAGGGAGGTTTGTGACAGCATCCCCCAGGAGAATTCGCCGCTCATAAACGCGTTATCTTCAACGTCATGCGAGGCGTCTTTGCGTGCTTTTCCTGCCGCCAGCTTATAGCGAACCTGACCTTTGCGGGTTAAAAAAGGCACCGATTCCGCAGAAACCTGGAAGGTGCTTACGCGCCCATCCTCTTCTGCCACTTTGACGTCCAGCGTACCCTGTACAGACTGGTTTAGATCCTGAATAACAAACGGCCCTGGCGGAACGTTGCTTTGGTAAATGACACGGTCAGCCAGGCTAACCGTTACCGTGGCGTTAGTTTGCGCGATGCCGGTAATTTGTGGCGCGTAGCCGCGCAGCGACCATGGCAGCATGCGCTCATCGCTAATCAGGGAGGCTCCGGTATAGGTGAAGGCATCAAAAATAGCGGACTGGAAATCCGTTTCACCCAGTGTGAGTTTGGCTCCGAGCGAGGGGAGAGGACGGAACATATAGAGGCGTGAAAAGCGCCCGTCATTCTCTGAACCTGCGTCGGTATGGGTTTGAGTATACTGATAATCACCGCGCAGTCGCCACGCGCCCATATTCGCGCCGGCAGTGCCATAAGTGTTGACGTTATCCGTGCTGCTGCCATCGTTCGGCTGGTAATGACTGGCAAAAAGATTGTAATCCAGTAGTATGCCCGGCACGCCGTTGTCCCAGGTTGAAGGGGGCATCCAGTCTGCGGCACGGTACTGTAACCAGGCCTGAGGTATTGTGACCTTCAGCGTCTGGCTGGATTGCTCAAAATTAAATTTAATATCCGGTTTTGATGCAAAGTCGACGCACCCGTCTTTTTCCGCCAATGCGCTACGGATATTGTCCTGCAGAGCAAATGTATCGGCCAGTTCAGGTGGAATACAGACTTGTACGCTCTTGTTTATCTCCTGCCAGCGGAGCTGCCAGCCATTTGCCAGCGGGATATCATTAATTGAAACGGTAACAAAATAGTCGCCTGGTGTGATCGATATTTGATCTTTAAAAAGAGATAAATCAACGCTGCCACGCTGATCTTTATCGATGGCATTGATGTTAAATTCGGTGGCGGAGGCAAGTTCCACCATAAACAGGGACGTCATAATAATTATGCATTGTAATTTATATGTCATCGCCCTGTTACTCAAATAAATACACTCAACGCCGGCTGACATTAAATGCCAGCCGGTTTAATTTGAAACATGGCGTAGTTATTTATACGCCAGAATATAGTTGGCTGTAGCTTCCACCTGGCCAGCAGTCGCCGTTTTACCCGTTACCACTTCCATTAATGCTTTGAAGTGCAGCGTTTGAGTCGTTGAACCTGCCAGCAGAGCAACCTCATTAGCAGCACCCAGCGTAATGTTGGCTTCGGCGTTATTCAGAAGACGAACGCCCACGTTCTGTGCACCACTTGCATAGGTATTGGTCATCAGACTGGTGTCGGTCGCGTCTGTCGCTGAGCTGGTAAACGTGACATCGACTTTGGTCACTGGTGTGTCAGTCTCGTCGGCCGGATCGTCAAGCTGGCAGTTTTCCAGATTGATATCAACCGGAACAGCGGAGGACTTCTTGTTGGCATTGATCACAGCTGTGGTCACTTCACCGAGATCGACTTCTTTATCAACGCTGTCTGGTGCAATGCTGCAAGGCGCATCAATCACAACGCCTTTGAATTTGATTTTTCCCGACCCCTGCTCGGCAGCAAAGGCGGAACCCGATACTGCGGCAGCGATAGTTACAGCTAATAGAATTTTTTTACCCATATACATGAAAATATCCTTTTTCAAACGAATTCATACTCTGAATATAAGTTTCAAAACGCAAATGGAGTATATGGGAGGACGAAGGGGAGATGCGATTACTGCATCTTAAAGCTATTTTAAGATTATTTTAATATATAATTAATGTTGATTGTAAGTATCGGCTAACATTCATAATATATGCAGTAACTCAGATAATGGACTGATAAAGTTTCATCATTCTATTTCTATGAGCTATATATTTTGCAAGGGCTTTGTAGGCAACAAAATAACGTATCATTTCTATCTATATCTTAACGTTTCGAAAGTCTGCCTCCGTATTATACGGAGGCAGACAAATCCTAACCGATACCTGCAGATTGCAATAACACCAGGCTTAAGCCCATGACTGACATTCCGCACAGCACGCCATAGCTGGGGTTGTTATTGGGATCGATCTCTTTCGCCAGCGGCATTAATTCATCGACGGAAAGCGCCACCATAATCCCGGCAACTGTGGCCATAATGGCGGCCATCACGACAGGGGAGACCAGGCTTCCGAGAATCAACCAGGCCAGGACACCGCCGAGGATTTCAGCCATCCCGGAAATTCCTGCCCAGAATACCGCGGTACGTTTCGAGCCCGTGGCGGCATACACCGGTCCGGCGACCGCCAGTCCTTCAGGAATATTGTGTAAGGCCACCGCCAGCGCGATGCCAAAGCCCATTTCCAGATTGCTGCTGGCCGTCACGTAGGTCGCGACCCCTTCCGGGAAGTTATGCAGGCTAATCCCCAGCGTGAGCAGAACCGCCGTTCGCTTAATATTCCGCGGCACAGGCGTTACGTTTTTCTGCATTAAATCCTGGGGATGCGCGTGGGGTAGCATCCGGTCGAGGGCAAAGTAACCCAGCAGGCCAACGACAAACATGCCGTAGCCCAGCAGGGGAGACATCCCGTCGGTGCCCAGCGCAGCAGGGAGCATCTCCATCAGGGAGATAAGCAGCATGATCCCGGCAGCAAAGCCCAGCGAGAAGGCCAGCACGCGGTTTGACGGCTTCTGACCAAGCACGCCGAGGATTGCGCCGATAAAGGTCGCGGCGCCCGCCAGTATGGTCAGGATCAGAGGGACTGACATGGATTGCTCCTTATGATAATGATTATCATTAATATAAATGATTCATTTCTGGCAAAGCGAGGGGCGAACTCCGGCTTTACACATTCCTTACATTCAAAATTCCTGATGATGATCTTCACGCTTATCAGCGTTCATCTTTGTCCGATTGCGCGTAATGTAGCACCATTAAATTGACACCTTCTGTAAGGATATCATCATGACTTCTTCCCGTATGCCAGCCCTGTTTTTAGGCCACGGCAGCCCAATGAACGTTCTGGAAGATAACGTCTATACCCGCGCATGGCGTCATCTGGGCGAGACGCTGCCGCGTCCAAAAGCGATTGTGGTGGTATCTGCGCATTGGTTCACCCGCGGCACGGGCGTGACCGCCATGGAAGCGCCAAAAACCATTCATGATTTTGGTGGCTTCCCGCAGGCGCTGTATGACACGCATTATCCGGCCCCCGGCTCGCCTGAGCTGGCACAAAGGCTGGTGGATCTGCTGTCGCCTGTTCCGGTTGCGCTGGATAAAGAAGCCTGGGGCTTTGACCATGGCTCATGGGGCGTGCTGATCAAAATGTATCCTGATGCGGATATCCCGATGGTGCAGCTGAGCATCGACAGCACCAAACCGGCTGCCTGGCATCTGGAGATGGGGCGCAAGCTGGCGACGCTTCGTGATGAAGGCATCATGCTGGTGGCAAGCGGCAACGTGGTGCACAACCTGCGTACGGCGCGCTGGCATGGCGAAAACACGCCATACCCGTGGGCGACCGCTTTTAACGACTACGTTAAAGCGAACCTGACCTGGCAAGGCCCGGCTGAGGCGCATCCGCTGGTGAACTATCTGGATCACGAAGGCGGTTCGCTCTCTAACCCGACCCCAGAGCACTTCCTGCCGCTGCTGTACGTGCTTGGCGCATGGGACGGTGAGGAGCCGGTTACGATCCCGGTCGATGGAATAGAGATGGGAAGTCTGAGTATGCTGTCGGTGCAGGTAGGGTGAAAACATGCCGGGTGGCGGCTTCGCCTTACCCGGCCTACAGGTCGAGCGTAGGCCCGGTAAGCGTAGCGCCACCGGGCAAGTCTTACTCCACAAAAATATGCGGGTAGAACCGCGACAGATCCTGCGTGATCAGCGCGCGATCTTCGCGAATGCCAATTCCGGCAGGTTGATCGTTAATGAGCCAGCTGCCAATTAGCGTATAGCTGTCGCCAAATTTCGGCAGTTGATAGAACGCCTGGACGATCATCCCTTCCTCGCCGTAAGGCCCTTCAACCGCTTCCAGCGTTTTACCGTTTTCGATGATCGACACGTTCGCGCCTTCGCGGGAGAAGATCGGCTTAACGACGTATTTCTCCATCTGCGGGTAATCATCTTCCGCAAAGTACGCTGGCAGCAGGTTCGGGTGATTCGGGAACATCTCCCACAGCATCGGCAGCAGGGCCTTGTTGGAGATAATGCTCTTCCAGGCCGGTTCCAGCCAGCGCACGCCCGCATCTTCCAGCTTGGTGGAGAACATCTCGCGCAGCATGTACTCCCACGGGTAGAGCTTGAACAGGTTGCTGATGACCTGATCCTGCATGTCCGTAAACTGACCTTTTTCACCCAGGCCGATATCCTCGATATAGAGGAACTCGGTCGCCACTTCCGCTTCGGCGGCGCAATCCTGCAGATACTGAACCGTGCCACGATCTTCTTCCGTGTCGCGGCAGCAGGCGAGATGCAGCAGGTTGAAGCCAAACTGCTCGCGCAGCTCGGCAAAGCGCTCGATCAGCTTCTCCTGCAGGCTGTTGAACTGGTCGCTGCCTTCCGGCAGGTTTCCGGCATTGGCTTGGTCTTCCAGCCAGATCCACTGGAAGAACGCCGCCTCGTACAGGGACGTTGGGGTATCGGCGTTGTTTTCCAGCAGCTTAGGCTCGCCTTTGCCGTCCCACGCCAGATCCATGCGAGAGTAAAGCGAAGGCTGATTCGTTTTCCACGACTGGCGGACAAAGCTCCAGGTGTGCTTTGGAATGCGAAACTTGGCCATCAGCTCGTCGCTGTCGATGACTTTTTCCACCACCTTGAGGCACATCTGGTGCAGCTCAGCCGTGACCTCTTCCAGCTTCTCAACCTGGGCCAGGGTGAGCTTGTAGTAAGCGTCTTCACACCAGTACGGCTCGCCGTACATGGTGTGGAAGTTAAAGCCGTACTCGGTGGCTTTTTCGCGCCAGTCCGGGCGCTCGGTAATACTGACTCGTTCCATGATTAGCCGCCCATTGAGCGAGTAGAGGTGCCTGATGCACTGCGCTGCATGCTGGTCTGTTTCGCCACAGACTCACCGAACCCGCCGCGGGTGATGGTGCTGGTGGTCGCAGGCTTCGGCGCCATCGCGGTTTTCGGTACGGTTACGGTGCGGCCCGGAGTCGCTGCGCCGTAGCCTTTACCGCTGGCATCGGTATATTGACCGTAAGCCGGGCTGGCCGGGTTTTTCGAGCTAAACAGCGGCTGCTGCTGGTAGCCTGCACCGCCGCCCATCAGACGGCCCATCATGTAGCCTGCCATCAGCGGCATCCAGAAGCTGCCGCTGGACTGCGCCTGTGCCTGATTTTCAGGTGCCGTGCCTGCCTGAGCCGGTGCCTGCTGGCACTGACCTTCACCAAATTCCGCTACGCAGTCTTCGCGTGAGGCATATTTCGGCGCGGTGCGTTCCGCTTCTTTCAGCGCGTTGGTGTAGGCCGTTTTACATTCGGCCGCTTTACCGGTTGCGGCGGAGCAGTCGTCCGCGTTTTGATACAGCGAAACCGTTTCATCATTTTTCTCACAGCCTGCCAGCATAAAGACAGCGGTAACCGCCAGCGCAACAGGGGTGAGGTGACGTGCATTCCAGCTCTTGCGGAACGACGCGTGATTGATCGTTTTTGTCCGTTTCATGTTTGTCTTCCAGGACCCAGTGGTAATAACGCTCAGGATAGAGGATGAGTGGTTGAAAATGAAGCGAAGAGGGGCGGAATAAGGGGGATCTTTACGTTGGCTTACGTTCGGATGTGATTTTGCGCCGGGTGGCGCTGCGCTTACCCGGCCTACGATTCAGTAGGCCCGATAAGCGAAGCGCCATCGGGCAATGCTTAGTTACGGAACGGATTGTTGCCCTTGCTGGCAGGCGCTGTGGTGCGCGCGGCAGCAGGCTGTGCAGCAGGGGTAGTGCCGTTAGCGTTGAAGTTATCAACCGCGGCAACCTGCTCCGGGTTCTCCGGTGCAACGCTGTCCGGTGAGGTAGAGACCGGCTTGCCCAGTGCGCTGTTCAGCATCTGCAGGTCTTGCTCGTTCAGCGTACCCAGAGCCTGCTTAATGTTCAGCTGGTTAATCAGGTACTGATAACGCGCGCTGGAGAGCTGCTGCTTCGCGTTGTACAGCGTGGTGGTGGCGTCGAGCACGTCAACGATAGTACGTGTACCGACCGAGTAACCCGCTTCCATCGCGTCCAGGGAGCTCTGTGCAGACACAACGGCCTGTTTATAGGCGTTGATGCTGCTGATTGAGGCGTTCACGTTGTTGAAGGATGAACGTACGGTCTGCACCACGTTACGATGGGCGCTTTCCAGCTGCTCGCTCGCGCCAACAAAGTTGTACTGCGCCTGTTTCACCTGGGAGTTAACCTGACCGCCCTGATACAGCGGCAGGGAGAAGCTCAGGCCCACTTTGTTCTGACCCATATTGCTGTCGTCATACTGGGCAGAATTGGTTTTAGAGCCACTGTAGGTGGTGTCAGAAACGCCGGTAGAGGCGCTCAGGCTCAGGGTTGGCAAATGGCCGTCCTGCGCCTGACGAATCTGCTCGCGGGCCAGGTCCTGGTTCAGACGCGCCTGCAGCAACGTCAGGTTGCGGTTTTCCGCCTCTTTCAGCAGGGCGTTAACGGCCTGCGGCTTATCCGTTTTGAAGCTGTCGACGTTCAGGGAGGCCAGCTCAGGATAGTAGTTCCCGGTCACCTGGCGCAGGGATTCCAGCGCGTTGTCGAGGTTGTTACGCGCCGTCACTTCGTTGGCCAGCACGGTGTCGTACTGTGAACGGGCGTTCTGCACGTCGGTGATCGCCACCAGACCCACGTTGAAGCGCTGGGTGGTTTGATCTAACTGACGGTAAATGGCCTGTTTCTGCGCTTCGGTGTAGGAGAGCGCGTCAATGGCGCTCAGCACGTTGAAGTACGCCGTAGCTGTATTCAGGATCAGCGTCTGCTGGTCGGTCTGATAGGTCACATCCTGGATGCCCGCGCTTTTTTCCTGCAGGGTCAGGGCACGCCATTTGGACATATCAAACAGCGTCTGTGTTAATTGCAGTGAGGCACTGGTAGCATTGGAGTTTACGCCGTTAGCGTCGCGGAAACCGTTGCTGTAGGTATAATCTGCACCTAACCCTAACTGTGGCAGCAAGGGGCTACGCGCTTCGTTAATCTTTTCAAACGCAGCATCACGATCGGCCGCTGATTTACGTAAATCAGGGTTGCCCAGACGTGCCTGCTGGTAGACCTGTAACAGGTTTTCCGCCTGGCTCATTGCACTGAAGCCCGTCAGGCTCAGGCCGATAAGGATGGGGAGCAATTTCTTCATTTGCATTCCTTGTTGTGAAGCAGTATTAGCGCTGATCTAATTAAAAAATAATTGCCGATTCTAACAGAATCATCCACACCAAAAGGTTGGCGTTACGTGCCATCTGGCGGTAATTTGCACCAATCTATCATATAGCCTTACAAACGGCAGCCAAACAGCCTTGAAATTCACAATTTCATCACCATTGCTACCAGGACTCGACTCATGCAAAAACCAGAAAAGTTGCCCGTGACATTCGCCAAAAACGATGTAGAAATTATTGCACGAGAAACGCTTTATAGCGGTTTTTTTTCAATGGATCTTTACCGTTTCAGGCATCGCCTGTTTAACGGTGAAATGAGCGGCGAAATCAGACGCGAAATTTTTGAGCGCGGGCATGCGGCAGTCTTGCTACCCTTTGACCCAGTGCGTGACGAAGTCGTGCTGGTGGAGCAGATCCGCATCGCCGCTTATGACGTCAGTGAGAGCCCGTGGCTCCTGGAGATGGTGGCCGGGATGATCGAAGAAGGCGAGACGGTTGAAGACGTCGCCCGGCGCGAGGCGCTGGAAGAGGCGGGGCTGGTGGTGGGCCGAACCAAACCGGTGTTGAGCTATCTGGCGAGTCCGGGTGGCACCAGCGAACGCTTATCCATTATGGTGGGCGAAGTGGACGCCACGACCGCAGAAGGCATTCACGGTCTGGCTGATGAAAACGAAGATATTCGGGTTCATGTGGTGAGCCGGGAACAGGCTTATCAGTGGGTAGAAGAGGGGAAAATCGACAACGCAGCGTCTGTCATCGCCCTGCAATGGCTGCAGCTGCATTATCAGACATTACGAAACGAGTGGAAAAAATGAAGCGCTATACGCCTGACTTCCCAGAAATGATGCGCCTGTGCGAAACGAATTTTGCACAATTGCGCCGCCTGCTGCCGAGAAACGACGCACCCGGCGAAACGGTAAGCTATCAGGTGAGCAACGCGCAGTATCGATTAACGATAACAGAATCAACGCGCTACACTACGCTGGTGGAGATTGAGCAAACGGCACCCAGCATTAGCTACTGGAGCCTGCCGTCGATGACGGTACGCCTCTATCACGACGCGATGGTCGCTGAAGTGTGTTCAAGCCAGCAGATCTTTCGCTTCAAGGCGCGGTATGATTACCCGAATAAAAAGTTGCATCAACGCGACGAAAAGCATCAAATTAACCAGTTTTTAGCCGACTGGCTAAGGTATTGTTTAGCACATGGAGCAATGGCGATTCCGGTTTGTTAGCGTCATAAACCTACCTAAGGACACCATTTGGAAAGCCTGTTGAACCTGACTGTTGCTGGTGGGGCGCCAGTCAGGATATTACAAATCACCGATACCCACCTTTTTGCCGAAAAGCATGAAACGCTGCTGGGGGTGAATACCTGGGAGAGTTATCAGGCGGTACTGAGCGCCATTCACGCTGAAAACCGTGCATGCGATCTGATTGTCGCAACGGGCGATCTGGCGCAGGACCAATCTTCCGCGGCCTACCAGCATTTTGCTGAAGGCATCGCGAGCTTTAGCGCGCCCTGCGTCTGGCTGCCGGGTAACCACGATTTTCAGCCCGCCATGTACAGTTCTCTCCAGGATGCGGGGATTTCTCCGGCGAAATGTGTTTTTGCGGGTGAACAGTGGCAGATCCTGCTGCTGGACAGCCAGGTGTTCGGCGTCCCGCACGGTGAACTCAGTGAGTTTCAACTCGACTGGCTGGAGACCAAACTGGCGGCTGAACCTGAACGTCATACGCTGCTGTTGCTTCATCATCATCCTCTGCCAGCGGGCTGCAGCTGGCTCGATCAGCACAGCCTGCGCAACTCCGCGGCGCTGGATCGCGTGCTGGCGAAGTTCCCGCGGGTGAAAAATCTGCTGTGTGGGCATATTCACCAGGAGCAGGATCTCGACTGGAACGGACGCCGCATGCTGGCGACGCCGTCGACCTGCGTTCAGTTTAAGCCGCACTGCGCCAACTTTACGCTGGATACCATCGCGCCAGGCTGGCGCTGGCTGGAACTGCATCCCGACGGCACGCTGACCACGGAAGTCTGCCGTTTGACCGGCGCACAGTTCCGCCCGGACACCGCTTCAGAAGGCTATTGATGTCTACGCTCCTTTATCTGCACGGATTTAACAGTTCGCCGCGCTCCGCAAAAGCGACACAGTTTCGCCAGTGGCTGAGCGCGCATCACCCTGACGTTGAGATGATTATCCCACAGCTGCCGCCTTACCCGGCAGAAGCCGCGGAAATGCTGGAATCCATCGTGCTTGCGCACGGCGGCGAAACCTTTGGTGTGGTCGGTTCATCGCTGGGGGGATATTACGCCACCTGGCTCTCGCAATGCTTTATGCTGCCCGCCGTGGTGGTTAATCCGGCGGTACGGCCATTTGAGCTGCTGCGGGACTTTCTTGGCGAAAACGAGAACCCCTACACCGGCCAGCAATATGTGCTAGAGTCACGCCATATTTACGATCTCAAAGTTATGCAGGTCGACCCGCTCGAGGCGCCGGATCTCATCTGGCTGCTGCAGCAGACGGGTGATGAAGTGCTGGATTACCGCCAGGCAGTGGCGTATTACGCCTCCTGCCGCCAGACTATAGAAGAGGGCGGAAACCATGCTTTCACGGGCTTTGAGAATCATTTCACCCAGATTGTCGATTTTCTTGGACTGCACAGCCACTGACAATCAATGCGAATTGCTAGTTTAAATCATGACGCAAACCTATAACGCTGATGCCATTGAGGTCCTCACCGGGCTAGAGCCGGTTCGCCGCCGCCCGGGGATGTACACCGATACGACGCGCCCAAACCATCTGGGCCAGGAAGTTATTGATAACAGTGTGGACGAAGCGCTGGCGGGCCATGCCAAACGCGTTGACGTCATCCTGCACGCCGATCAGTCGCTGGAAGTCATTGACGACGGGCGCGGCATGCCGGTGGATATCCACCCGGAAGAGGGCGTCCCGGCCGTTGAGCTGATCCTCTGTCGTCTGCATGCTGGCGGTAAGTTCTCCAACAAAAACTACCAGTTCTCCGGTGGCCTGCACGGCGTGGGGATTTCCGTCGTCAACGCCCTGTCCAAACGCGTGGAAGTGAACGTCCGTCGCGATGGTCAGGTCTACAACATCGCGTTTGAAAACGGCGAGAAGGTGCAGGATCTGCAGGTTGTCGGCACGTGCGGCAAACGCAACACCGGCACCAGCGTCCACTTCTGGCCTGACGAGAGTTTCTTCGACAGCCCGCGCTTTTCCGTATCCCGCCTGACGCACCTGCTGAAAGCCAAAGCGGTGCTTTGCCCGGGCGTGGAAATCACCTTTAAAGATCACGTTAACAATACCGAGCAGACCTGGTGCTACGCCGATGGCCTGAACGACTACCTGTGCGAAGCGGTAAACGGCCTGCCAACGCTGCCGGAAAAACCGTTCGTCGGCAACTTTAGCGGCGATACCGAAGCGGTGGACTGGGCGCTGCTGTGGCTGCCGGAAGGCGGCGAGCTGCTGACCGAAAGCTACGTTAACCTGATCCCCACTATGCTCGGCGGGACCCACGTCAACGGCCTGCGTCAGGGGCTGCTGGACGCGATGCGCGAATTCTGCGAATACCGTAATATCCTGCCGCGCGGCGTGAAGCTGTCGGCGGAAGATATCTGGGACCGCTGCGCCTACGTGCTCTCCGTGAAGATGCAGGATCCGCAGTTTGCCGGTCAGACCAAAGAACGTCTGTCGTCACGCCAGTGCGCGGCGTTTGTCTCCGGCGTGGTGAAAGATGCCTTTACCCTGTGGCTGAACCAGAACGTTCAGGCGGCGGAGATGCTGGCCGAAATGGCGATCTCCAGCGCCCAGCGTCGTCTGCGCGCCGCCAAGAAAGTGGTGCGTAAAAAGCTGACCAGCGGCCCTGCGCTGCCGGGCAAGCTGGCAGACTGTACCGCACAGGATCTCAACCGCACCGAGCTGTTCCTCGTGGAAGGGGACTCGGCGGGCGGGTCGGCCAAGCAGGCGCGCGATCGTGAATATCAGGCGATCATGCCGCTCAAGGGTAAGATCCTGAACACCTGGGAGGTCTCGTCTGATGAAGTGCTGGCCTCGCAGGAAGTCCACGATATCTCGGTCGCGATCGGCATCGATCCGGACAGCGACGATCTGAGCCAGCTGCGCTACGGCAAGATCTGCATTCTCGCGGATGCGGACTCCGACGGTCTGCACATCGCCACGCTGCTGTGCGCGCTGTTTGTGAAGCACTTCCGCACGCTGGTGAAAAACGGTCACGTCTACGTGGCGCTGCCGCCGCTTTACCGTATCGATCTCGGCAAAGAGGTTTACTACGCGCTGACGGAAGAAGAAAAAGCGGGCGTGCTGGAACAGCTGAAGCGTAAGAAGGGCAAGCCTAACGTGCAGCGCTTTAAAGGGCTGGGCGAGATGAACCCGATGCAGCTGCGCGAAACGACGCTGGATCCGAACACGCGCCGTCTGGTGCAGCTGACGATCAGCGATGAAGACGAACAGCAGACCAACGCCATGATGGATATGCTCCTTGCCAAGAAACGTTCGGAAGACCGTCGTAACTGGCTGCAGGAGAAAGGTGATATGGCGGATATTGAGGCTTGATGCCCTCACCCTAACCCTCTCCCGCAGGGAGAGGGAATGGATCGTAGGCCCGGTAAGCGCCAGCGCCACCGGGCTTTTTTACATCAAAACTCCATCTTCACCGTAAACTGCACTTCGCGAGGGTCGCCAATCTGGTTGCCCAGGTTGTTGGTCGCAATGGACGAGGTGTAGTAGGTCTTATCAAACAGGTTCTTCACGTTGACCTGCAGCGTCACCGGATACTGCAGCTTCATCTTATAGGCCGCAAAGGCATCCGCCACAAAATAGCCCGGCAGATAATAATCCGCGCCGTTGGTCGCTGAACGACGGCTCACGCCGTGCCCGCCACCGCCAATTGTCAGCGTATTCCCCGCAAACGCATTGTGAATGTCGTACGTCAGGAACAGGGAGCCGGTATGGCGCGGCACATTCGGCAGCGGTTTGCCCGTGTAGTCCGGGTCTTCCAGCACCTTCGCGTCGGTGTAGCCGTAGCTGGCGATAATATTGGTGTTCTCGGTCAGCGATCCGGCAAGATCCACCTCCACGCCCTGGGATCGCACGCGTCCCGCGGTTTTGGCGATGGTTTCACCTCCCACGCTTTCGTTGTACAGCACGTTGCGTTTGTGGATATCAAACAGCGCGATATTGGCGGTAACGCCGTCGAACAGGTCGAACTTCGCGCCCAGTTCGTAGGCGTTTGAGGTTTCCGGCGGCAGGTCGCCAATGTAACTTGCAATGGACGACTGCGGCATAAACGTCTGCGAGTAGTTGGCAAACAGCGAGACGGATGGCGTGAGCTTGTAAACCAGCCCCAGCTTTGGCGTCCACTGTTCGTCGCGGCTGTCGGTGTTGACGTTGAACGGACGACCTTTACCCGCGTACTGGGTGTAATACTGGTAGCGCATCCCGGCGACGGCGATCCACTTATCCGTCAGGTACAGGGCATCCTGCGCGTAGGCCGAATAACTCTCCTGCTTGAGCGTCTGGTCGCTGTCTGCGGCGGAGACGGTTGTACACTTGTTGAGTTTGCCGTAAACCGGATGGTAGATGTTGAAACCTTTGACGTTCTTACAGCGCATCATGTCCGTACGCAGCAAATCGTAATTCTCATACGACACGCCGGTCAGGATCTCATTGTAAAAGCCTGCAATATCGACATTCCCCTGCAGATCCGCGCGGGTGCTGTGCATGCGCTGGGTCGAGCCCTGGGTCGCATCCACGCGGCGGGTCAGGTTGCCGGTTTTTGCATCGTAGGCCATCACGCGGGCCTGGTTATCGCTGTATTTGTCCTGGCTGTAGCTGTAGTCGAACTTCGCGGTCCACTGGCTGTTAAGACGGTATTCCGCATTCAGCTGCGCCAGATCGGACTGACCATCGGTCACGTTAAACGGCTCGTCAAAGCGGGTTTTACGATCGACATCAACGGCCTTTTTGGTGTTGAGATCGAAGATCGTTCCGCGATCGAACGGCGTCTTATAGTCGCGATGCGAATAGAGCACGGTCACGGTGGCATCATCGCCGAACCAGGTGAGCGACGGGGCGATAAAGGTGCTGCGTTCGTTGCCAAAATTACGCCAGTAATCTTCGTCCTGATACTCACCCGTGAGGCGATACGCCAGACGCGTGCCGTCGATCGGGCCGGTCACATCGACCTGTCCGGTGCCGCCGCCAAAGCTGGAGGAGGTGGCGGACAGAGAACCACCGAAGGTTTTCTCCGGGCGTTTGGTGACGACGTTAATCAGGCCGCCCGGATCGAGAATGCCATACAGCGTTGAGGCCGGGCCTTTAAGCACCTCCACGCGCTCGGTGGCGGCGTTAAAGCTGCGCGGCAGGACGGTGCGCAGGCCGTTGGTCATGATCGAGCCGTCCCGGTTCGCGCCAAACCCGCGGCGCACGAAGGCATCCTGCGTACCGCCGAGGGTGTTGGTCTGGACCACGTTGCTGACGTTATAGAGCGCCTCATCCAGCGTGGTGGCGTGCTGATCCTCCAGCACTTGATCGCTGACGGTATTCACCACCTGCGGGATATCCAGCATCGGCATGTTGGTCAGCGTTGCGGTGGAGGTGTTCAGCGGCTGGTAGCCGTTGGTGGCTTCCGCCGGAGCATTTGGATCGGCAGTGACGGTAAGCGTTTCGCCGTCTTTAGCCGCGGTGGTGTCCGCCGCCTGGGCCAGCGGCGCCATAAACAGCAGTGAAAAGAGCGCGCGCCCTTTTACCCCAGAGAGTGAAGGTGTGAACGTAGCCATTACATCTGTTATCCCAAAATATCCGTGAATCACCTTCACGGAAGAATGTGTGAGTCATTGCCCTTTTATGCTCTGCTCGTTAGCCAGAACCGGCATCGAACATGTAATTGAGAATCATTCAATCATGCGGAAATGTAGTAGTAAATGAAAAATGATAAAAATCGGCTACATGCATGAAACGCAACGGGAAAGTACAAGGGTAATTAATTATTTAATTGAAAAATAATGATTTATTAATTTCGTGGTCTGCATGGTAACGCTCCGTTACCCCTGGTTTTTTCAGGGTGTTTCTTCTCTTGACTACTACATGGCGTGGCGTCAAACTCTCAAAAGAGAATGATTTTTATTTATATTTGTTGCGCTTTTTTATTACGTTGGCGTTCACGTGGCTTACAACACAAAACAACCGGGACTGGTTCTGGAGAACCTCTCTGCGGGCTATCAGAAAAAAATCATCGTTGATGATATCTCTCTTGCGATCCCCCAGCAGAAAATAACCGTTCTGGTGGGCGCAAACGGCTGCGGGAAATCCACGCTGTTGAGCACCATTGCGCGGCTGCTCCAGCCGCTTGGCGGCGCGGCGGTTCTCGACGGCAAGGCGATCCACGAGCAGCCGACCAAAGCCGTCGCCCGCCAGCTTGGTATTCTCCCGCAGTCCCCGCTGCTCCCGGAAGGGTTAACCGTTTTTGAGCTGGTCTCGCGCGGGCGCTTTCCCTGGCAAAACGTTATGCGCCAGTGGAGCGACGAGGACGAACTGGCGGTGGAAGAGGCCCTGCGCCTGACCGGCACTGCAGTGTTTGCCCATATGCCGGTGGAAAGCTTATCCGGCGGCCAGCGTCAGCGCTGCTGGATCGCCATGGCGCTGGCGCAGCAAACGCCGTATATCCTGCTTGACGAGCCGACGACGTACCTCGATCTCCGCTATCAGGTGGAGATCCTGGAACTGCTGCACGCCCTGACCCGCCAGCATGGGCGTACCGTCGTGGTGGTGCTGCACGATCTCAACTTTGCCGTGAACTACGGTGATTCCCTGGTCTTTTTACGCCAGGGAAAAGTCGAGGGGGTGTTACATGAAGGCGACGCCTGCACGCCGGAGCTGATCAAAACGGTGTTTGATGTGGACGTGCATATGTCCATCAACCCCTTGACCGGCAAACCGTTCTTTATGCCGTTTCGCCAGAGCATTCAGAAGCCATGATGCGCATCTCTCTGGCTTTCCTGATTTTCACCCTGCTGTTGGCAATGGGGGCGATTGCTCATCTGGGGATCGGTGCACGCTTTATCGCCCCGCAAACGGTAGTGGAGGCATTCTTTCACTTCGACCCGCGCAATTTCGACCATAACATCATCATCAGACTACGGCTGCTGCGCCTCTGCGCCGCAATGGTGACAGGCGCCGCGCTCGGCGTGGCGGGCGTGCTGCTGCAGTCCGTGATCCGCAACCCGCTCGGCGAGCCGCATATTCTGGGGCTCAACGCCGGGGCAGCGCTCGCGGTGGTGGTGACCAGCGCGCTTGGGCTTTCGCTGCCGTTTGGTCGTCCGCTGATTGCCGCCGCCGGTGCCGCCGCGCTGTTTCTGCTGGTGCTGATGTTCTCCTCGACCGGTCGCACCGGGCTCACGCCGATGAAGGTCACCCTGTGCGGCGTGGCGATGTCGGCGTTTGCCTCGTCGATTACCGCCGCGGTGTTAATCCTGGATGAACAGACGCTGCTCTCTCTGCGAACCTGGCTGGCGGGTGATATCGCCGGGATCAACGCGCAGATGCTCCAGAGCGCCCTGTGGGCTGCAGCCGCTGGTTTTCTTCTTGCTATCGGGCTGTCGCCCTCGCTCAACATGCTGGCGCTGGGCGACAGAATGGCGCAGGGGCTTGGCGTGTCGCTGCTGAAAACCCGCCTCCTTGCCCTGCTGGCCATTGCGCTGCTCTGCGGCGCGGCCGTCTCCATCGCCGGACCGATTGGCTTTATCGGCCTTGTGGTGCCGCAGCTCATTCGCCGTCTGGTGTCGGTAGATTTACGCGCGATGGTGCCGCTGTCGGCCCTCTGCGGTGCGCTGGTGTTGCTGCTGGCGGATATCGCTGCCCGCACGCTGTTTACCCCCTGGGAGCTGGCAACCGGCATCATGACGGCCCTTGTCGGCGCGCCCGTGTTCATCCTTATGGCCTCGAGGATGTTCAAATGAACCGGTCCGGACTCCGCGCGATCCGTGTTGGCCGCCTGTCGGCGCTGGTTCGCCCGAAGGCGCTGGCGTACCTGTCGCTTTTCGCGCTGATGGCGCTAGGCCTGCTGGGCTTTGGCCTGACGCACGGTTCTCTGCCCATTCCCGCCTCTGCCATCGGGCGGGCGCTGTTTTCGCCTGAAAGTCTGACGGCGGAGACGCGCTACGTCGTGATGGATATCCGCCTGCCGCGCCTGCTGATGGCGGTGCTGTGCGGCGCGATGCTCGGCATGGCGGGGGCGGCGATGCAGTCCATCACCCGCAACGGACTGGCTGACCCGGGGCTTATCGGCGTGAAGGAGGGCTGTAGCGCGGCGGTACTGCTGCTGATTTTTCAGTTCCCGGCGCTGAGCCTGGCCTGGCGTCCGCTGGTTGGCATGGCCGGCGGGCTGCTCACCGCGCTGCTGGTGATAGCTCTGGCGCGCGATATCTCGCGCCCGCGGTTTATTTTGATCGGCATCGGCGTGTCGTGGGCGTTTGCCGCGGCAATGGGCGTCTTTATGACCACCGCCGACGTGCGCGACGTGCAGACGGCGATGCTGTGGCTGGCGGGCAGCCTGCACGCGGCAAACTGGACGCTGGTAGGGCTGGCCGCGCTCTGGGCTGCCCCCGCGTTTGCGCTGCTGCTCTTTACCGCGCGGGCAGCGGACGTGGCGCTGCTCGGCAATCAGGCCGCCGCAGGTCTTGGCGTGCGCACAACCCGGCTGGCACTGCTGCGGGTTCTCGCCCCGGTAGTGCTGACGGCGGCCTGCGTCTCCTGCGTGGGCAGCATTGGCTTTGTGGGGCTGATTGCCCCGCATATGGCGCGCCTGCTGCTGCGCGGTGGTCAGACCGCGCTCCTGACGGGAAGCGCCGTGCTGGGCGCGCTGCTGGTGCTGCTGGCGGATAACGTCGGGCGTCTGGCATTCCTCCCGCTGCAGCTGCCGGCGGGAATTGTCATTTCATTGATTGGCGGACCGTTTTTCCTGCTGCTGCTCTGGCAGCGTCGGGACAGATTTTAGGGGATTATGATGCGTGTACTGTTTTCGATGCTGTTGCTGGTGGGGTTCGCGGTGAGCGCGGCGGAGCCGACGCAGGTCTTTACCGACGATCTGAACCGAAAGGTGGTGGTGCCGGTGCACCCGAAACGGATTGTCTCCTTACACGATCTGGACATCACCATTCCGCTGATTGAGCTTGGCGTGCCGCCGGTGGCGAGCCATGGCCGCACGCGGCCGGACGGCAGCCATTTTCTGCGCTCCAGCGGCATGTTAACCGGCGTCGACTTCGATAATTCCGATATCAAATTTATCGGCACGGCCGATATTGACATCGAAGCCATCGCCGCCGCCAAACCTGACCTGATCGTTACCGAGCCGACCCGCAACACGCCGGTGGAACAATTAGCGAAAATTGCCCCGACGGTGAGCATCGATCATCTCGACGGCGGCGCGCCGGAAATCTACCGCAAGCTGGCTCAGCTGACAGGAACGCAGGCGCGGCTTAAGGTTCTGGAGCGGCGATATCAGGAGCAAATCAAGGCGCTGAAGGCGACCATCGACACGCGCAAAATCACCGTATCGGTGATTCAGGCCAATCAGGGGAAAATCAACGCCATGCACAGCTACCACTCGCTGGGCCGCGTTCTGCGCGACGCCGGATTCAAATTCCCGCCACTGATTGAGTCCATCCCGGAAGGGGGGCGCATCGACGTCAGCGCCGAGCGCCTGCCGGAGCTGGATGCCGATTTCGTCTTTGCTACCTGGCGCGGGGATACGGGCGGTAAACCGCAGGACGAGCTGGCAGCGATGGAGGCGGTGATGCCGGGCTGGTGTCAGTTCCTGACTGCCTGCCGGAGCGGGCACTACGTGCTGATCTCGCGTGAAGAGGCGATCTCGAATTCGTTCGCGTCTTTAGGGCTGATGGCCGCGCAGGTGCAGTCGCAGATTGCCGGGCGTCCGCTGCCGGAGGCCTCACGGTGATCCGCAAAGAGAAGGGGCGCGTGGATGTCTATGGCGACCGCTTTCGCGCGCGGGCGCATCAGCTGACGCCGCGTCTGCTGCAGGTCGCACGCTATATACATGACAACCGCGAAGCGGTGATGGAGCAGACCGCCATGGAGATTGCCGCCGTACTGAAAACCTCGGATGCCACGGTGGTCCGCGCCATACAGGCGCTGGGGTTCGCCGGGCTGCGCGATCTCAAGCAGACGCTGGAGCAGTGGTTTGGCCCGGTGGTCACCTCCAGCGAAAAGATGTCCACCACGGTGAACACGCTCGCCAGCGACGTCAACGCGAGCATTGATTTCGTGCTGGAGGGACATCAGCACACCTGCGAGGTGTTATCCGAGCCCCACAACCGCTACGCGATGGCGCAGGCGGTCTCACTGCTGGCGCAGGCAAGGCAGGTCGCCATATTTGGCATTGGCGCCTCCGGCATTCTGGCCGAGTACACCGCCAGGCTGTTCAGCCGTATGGGGTTACCCGCCACGCCGCTCAACCGTACCGGGATCGGGCTTGCCGAACAGCTGATTGCGCTTCAGCGCGGTGACGTGCTGGTGATGATGGCGCAGAAATCCGCGCACCGGGAAGGGCAAACCACCCTGCGTGAAGCTAAACGTCTGGGCATTCCCACCATCCTGCTGACCAACGCCCTTGATTCGCGTTTCAGTAAGGAGGCCAGCGTGGTGATCCACGTTCCGCGCGGCGGTGAAAAGGGTAAAATCCCGCTCCACGGCACGGTGCTGCTCTGTCTGGAGATGATCATTTTGTCCGTCGCCTCCACCGAACCGCAGCGCACCATCAAGTCAATGAAGCGCATCAACGAGCTCCATCGCGGGTTAAAGCCGGGGAAGAAAAGCAGCTAAAAACAACAAAGCCCGGTGGCGCTAGCGCTTACCGGGCCTACGGTTCAGGTTTTGTAGGCCGGGTAAACGCAGTGCCACCCGGCAAATTCCACGAACTTAAACCCCTTGCTCCAGAATGCGGATGTGGGTTTCCAGCACGTCGCCCTTCACCGCGTCGCTCCACGCTTTCATGTGCGCGGTCTGCAGATGCGCTTCAAGATGCGCGACGGTTTCCCACTGCTCAACCATGATGATCGAGTCCGGCGCGGTCGCCTGGAAGCTGGCGTCAGTGGCGGCATCCACCATCGGCGCGTAGCCGTGGCAGCCTTCTTCTTTCAGTACGGTCGGGATGATTTTCGCGAACTGATCCAGCACCGCCTGGCGGTGATGTTGACCTGGACGAGTACGGATTTCTGCGATAACGGTAAGCATGTTTACTACTCCTTTAATTCCAGGCTACCAGTTAAGCAAAAATTTCCGCGAGATGCTTGCGATATTCTGCGATATAGCGCGGGACATCAGGCATTTTAATCACGTCGTTGACGATAAAGGTCGGCAGCGGATCCATGCCCAGGAACTGATTCGCCTTGTGGAACGGCAGATAAGCACCGTCTACGCCCACGCCCTCGAAGAACTGATCTTTCTCGGTGAAGGCTTCCAGCGGGGCGTTCCAGGTCAGTGACAGCATATATTTTTTGCCCTGAATCAGGCCGCCTGAACCGTATTTTTTGGACGCGTCAGAGCGGGTGCGGCCATCGCTGGCATACAGCGAGCCATGACCTTCGGTGAACACGTCGTCCATGTATTTTTTCACGGTCCACGGCGCGCCCATCCACCAGCCTGGCATCTGCCAGATCACCACGTCAGCCCACAGGAAGTTCTGCACTTCGGCTTTCACGTCGTAGTGGCTGTCCGCGCGCACGACCTTAACATCATGCCCGGCGTCGCGCAGGAAACCGTCCGCGACCTCGGTCAGGGTGTCATTCAGCTGGCCTTTAGAGTGCGCAAATTCTTTTGCACCGTTAATAATCAGAATGTTGCTCATTTTTTGTCCTCGACGATGAGAGTATGCCGGGTATTCTACGCGCGAGGACGGAGCGGAAAAATGAGCAAAATGTGCAAAGTCTTTTGCTGGAGATGCAATAATCCGTTACCAGCTGATCTTCACCTCAAAGCCGCCTTCCGCCGCATTGCTTAGCGAGACGTGCATCCCATGCAGCGCGGCAATGCGCCTGACGATAGAAAGCCCCAGCCCGCTGCCCGTGGCGTTCTGGCCCGGTGGACGATAAAAACGCTCGCCGATGCGCGCCAGCACCTCGGGGTCAACGCCGGGACCGTTGTCGCGCACGCTAAAGCTACGCGCGTCCAGCGTCACGTCCACCACGCTGCCGCGTGGGCTGTAGCGGATGGCATTGTCCAGCAGGTTGCGCACCAGCAGGCTGAGCAGCAGGGGCTGCCCCTGACGTTTGACCTGCGGGGCATGGTTGATGAGGCGAATATCAATCCCTGCCTGCTGCGCCGGATGCCAGATATCCAGCACCGCCGACTGCAGTAAATCGGCAAGCGTGATCGGTTCGACATCGTCAAGGTTATCCAGCGAGTCCAGACGCGACAGGGTGAGGAGCTGATCCACCAGCCGCGAAGCGCGGTCGATTCCCGCATGCAGCTGTGCCAGCGCTTTTTCCCGCGCCTGCGGATCGTCCTGCGAGAGCTGCGCCACGTCAGTTTGCACCTTCAGGGCCGCCAGCGGGCTGCGCAGCTCGTGGGCGGCATCGGACGTAAAGCGGCGCTCGCGGGTCATCATCTCCTGGGTACGTGCGAAGAGGTGATTCAGCGCGTCGAGCAGGGGGCGCACTTCTGTTGGTACGCCCTCCGTCGGCAGGTTATCTGTCGCATCCGGCGAGCGGGAGCGCAGGGTCTGCGCTAGCTTTTTGAGCGGCCTCAGCTCCCGGCTCAAGAGGAGAACCAGCAAGAGCAGCATCACCGGCAGCGCCACCAGCCAGGGCGTGAGCTGCGAGCTGACCACGTCCAGCGCCATATCCTGGCGGTACTCCCACTCCTGACCGACCACCACGCGGTACTTCCCGTCGGGTGAGGTCAGCCACAGGAAACGCCATTCGTCGTTGTCGTCCTGGAGCTGCCCGTTAGCAAACCCGTCGCGGCGATAGTGGTACGGAATATCGCGCCCGTTCTCGCCGTCGTTCAGCAGCATTTTGCCCTCGACGCTGTAAATGGCGAAAGCCAGCGCGTCGTCATCGAGACGGCCATGCTTCACTTTTTTTGGGATCTCGCGCATCCGCTCGGGGGCGCGGATCTCGTCCAGATCCATCGTCAGCAGCCGTTTGGCAAACAGCATCTGCTGCGTGTCGAAGAGCTTATCCAGCTTGTGGGTGGTCTGCTGCCAGGCCACCAGGCTGGCGGCAAACCATGCCGTCAGGGAGAGCGCTAAAAAGAGGAGCGTCAGGCGCAGCTTCAGGCTCAGGCGTTGCGTCAGCTTCATGCGTCACCCAGGGTGTAGCCGATGCCGTGCACGGTGCGGATAAACTCGCTGCCAAGCTTGCGGCGCAGATGATGAACGTGGACTTCTACCGCGTTGCTGGAGACGTCGTCGTCCCAGGTATACAGTTTTTCCTCAATCGTCTTGCGAGGGAGCACGCGGCCTGCATTGCGCATCAGCAGTTCCAGCAGCGCGAACTCTTTCGGCTTCAGCGTCAGCGGTTCACCGTCCAGCGTGGCGACGAGACGGGTCGGATCGAGCGTGACCTTGCCGTGGCGTAGCTCGCTATGCGTCTGGCCGTGGCTGCGGCGGACCAGCGCCTCGAGGCGGGCACCCACTTCAATCAGCGCGAACGGCTTGCAGAGATAATCATCCGCGCCAAGACGCAGCCCTTCCACGCGCTGGTTAAGCGCATCCCGCGCGGTCAGGATCAATACCGGCTCGCTGCGCCCGCTTTCGCGCCACGCGCGCAGGATGTCCAGACCGTCGATTTCCGGCAGCGTCAGATCCAGCACCACGGCATCATAGGGTGCAGACGCGAGCGCGGCCTGACCGGTTTTACCGTCGGTAAACCAGTCCACGCTAAAGCCCATTTTGCTTAAACCCGCCCTGATACCGTCGCCGATTAGCGTGTCGTCTTCTACCAGTAAAATGCGCATATTCCCTCCTTGATGCCGTCAGTAAACCCTCTGTAAGCGCCTGCTGTACAGCAATAATAAATAAATTTTTCCCTTAAGAAGTTGTTAAGGATTACCCTGTTTAATGGACTGCGAAACCAGATTAAAGGGAGAGTTAATATGAAAAAATTCGCTGCCATTGCCGCCATCATGATGATGACCACTGCCCCCGTTTTTGCTGCGCAGGGCGGATTTAACGGCCCGTCCGCCACGCAAACCCAGCCCCAGACGCAGGCAGGCGGTTTTGTCGATAACGACGCCAACCTCACCACCGCGGTGAAGGTGAAAGAGATGAAGGACGACAGCTGGGTGAAGCTGCGCGGGAACATCACCCAGCGCCTGTCCGATGACCGCTACACCTTCCGCGATGAGACCGGCACGGTGAACGTGGAAATTGACCACAAGCGCTGGAACGGCGTGACCGTCACCCCGCAGGATAAAGTGGAAATCCAGGGCAAGGTCGATAAAGAGTGGAACGATTTTGAAATCGACGTGAAGCAGGTCATTAAGCTGAACAAATAACCCGAAAAGGGCCGCATAAGCGGCCCTTTTTCTTTGTGACTCAACTCGTCAGATAGGGTAGTATCTGCGGCAATATTGCCTGAAACCCTTCGGTTTCTGAGTTGAGGAATCACACGTAATGAGCGATATGGCAGAGCGCCTCGCGCTACATGAATTCACGGAAAACGCCTACCTGAACTACTCCATGTACGTCATCATGGACAGGGCGTTGCCGTTTATCGGGGATGGCCTGAAGCCCGTTCAGCGCCGCATCGTGTATGCGATGTCCGAACTGGGGCTGAACGCCACCGCCAAGTTCAAGAAATCCGCCCGTACCGTCGGTGACGTACTGGGTAAATACCATCCGCACGGCGACAGCGCCTGTTATGAAGCGATGGTGCTGATGGCGCAGCCGTTCTCTTACCGCTACCCGCTGGTGGATGGTCAGGGGAACTGGGGTGCGCCGGACGACCCGAAATCCTTCGCGGCGATGCGTTATACCGAATCCCGCCTCTCTAAATATGCCGAAGTGCTGCTGGGCGAGCTGGGTCAGGGGACCGTTGACTGGGTACCGAACTTCGACGGTACGCTGCAGGAGCCGAAGATGCTGCCCGCGCGTCTGCCGAACATCCTGCTGAACGGCACCACCGGGATTGCGGTCGGTATGGCGACGGACATTCCGCCGCACAACCTGCGTGAAGTGGCGAAAGCCGCCATCACCCTGATTGAGCAGCCGAAAACCTCGCTCGACGATCTGCTGGATATCGTGCAGGGCCCGGACTTCCCGACCGAAGCTGAGATCATCACCTCGCGCGCGGAAATCCGCAAAATCTACCAGAACGGTCGCGGCTCCGTGCGCATGCGCGCGGTGTGGAATAAAGAAGACGGCGCCGTGGTGATCACCGCGCTGCCGCATCAGGTATCCGGTGCCAAAGTGCTGGAGCAGATCGCCTCCCAGATGCGCAATAAAAAGCTGCCGATGGTGGACGACCTGCGTGACGAATCTGACCACGAGAACCCGACCCGTCTGGTGATCGTGCCGCGTTCTAACCGCGTGGACATGGAGCAGGTGATGAACCACCTGTTCGCCACCACCGACCTGGAAAAAAGCTACCGCATTAACCTGAACATGATCGGCCTCGACGGACGCCCGGCGGTGAAAAACCTGCTGGAGATCCTCACCGAATGGCTGACGTTCCGCCGCGATACGGTACGCCGTCGTCTGAACCATCGTCTGGAGAAAGTGCTTAAGCGCCTGCATATCCTCGAAGGTTTGCTGGTGGCGTTCCTCAATATCGACGAGGTGATTGAGATCATCCGTACCGAGGACGAGCCGAAGCCCGCCCTGATGTCGCGCTTTGGCATCAGCGAAACCCAGGCCGAAGCGATCCTCGAGCTGAAGCTGCGCCATCTCGCCAAACTGGAAGAGATGAAGATCCGCGGCGAGCAGAACGAGCTGGAAAAAGAGCGCGATCAGCTGCAGGCGATCCTCGCGTCCGAACGCAAGATGAACACCCTGCTGAAGAAAGAGCTGCAGGCTGATGCCGACGCGTTTGGTGACGACCGTCGTTCTCCGCTGCACGAGCGCGAAGAAGCGAAGGCGATGAACGAGCACGACATGCAGCCGTCCGAGCCGGTGACCATTGTCCTGTCGCAGAGCGGCTGGGTGCGCAGCGCCAAAGGCCACGATATCGACGCGCCGGGGCTCAGCTACAAAGCGGGCGACAGTTTTAAAGCGGCGGTGAAAGGCAAGAGCAACCAGCCGGTGGCGTTTATCGACTCCACCGGTCGCAGCTATGCCATTGACCCGATCACGCTGCCTTCCGCGCGCGGGCAGGGTGAACCGCTGACCGGCAAGCTGACGCTGCCGCCGGGCGCGACGGTTGACCATATGCTGATGGAAGCCGATGACCAGAAGCTGCTGCTGGCGTCTGATGCAGGCTACGGCTTTATCTGTACCTTTAACGATCTGGTTTCCCGCAACCGTGCCGGTAAGGCGCTGATTAGCCTGCCGGACAACGCTCACGTAATGGCACCGCTGGTGATCGAGAACGAAAGCGACATGCTGCTGGCGATCACCACCGCCGGACGTATGCTGATGTTCCCGGTCAGCGATCTGCCGGAGCTGTCAAAAGGCAAGGGCAACAAGATCATCAACATCCCGTCGGCGGAGGCCGCGAAAGGCGAAGATGGCCTGGCGCACCTCTTCCTGCTGCCGCCGCAGAGCACGCTGACCATTCACGTCGGCAAGCGCAAAATCAAGCTTCGTCCGGAAGAGCTGCAGAAGGTGGTGGGCGAGCGCGGTCGCCGCGGCTCGCTGATGCGCGGCCTGCAGCGTATCGACCGCGTGGAGATTGACTCTCCTGCACGCAGCGCTGCGGGTGACAGCGAAGAGTAATGTCATGATATCCCCCTCTGTCCGGAGGGGGAATTTCAATAAAATTTCCCGTAAAATCGTTGTTAATTCGTGCGTTGCGATTAACAATACGCGCTCGTAATAAAGTCCTTACCTGGCCACAGGTGAAGTATAATTGTCAGCTGTCAGGGCTTCAGAGGTCGCTATGCTATATATTGTTCGTCTTATTCTTACCGTTATCTACTGTATTCTGGTCTGTATTTTCGGCTCTATTTATTGCCTGTTCAGCCCGCGTAATCCGAAGCATGTCGCCACCTTTGGCCATATGTTCGGGCGTCTTGCGCCGCTGTTTGGTCTGAAAGTTGAAAAACGCCTGCCGGAAGGAGCGGAGAATTTCGGTAACGCCATCTATATCGCCAACCATCAGAACAACTACGATATGGTGACGGCCTCCAATATCGTGCTTCCACCGACCGTGACGGTGGGCAAAAAAAGCCTGCTGTGGATCCCGTTTTTTGGTCAGCTGTACTGGCTTACCGGTAACCTGCTGATTGACCGTAATAACCGTGCAAAAGCGCACGGCACCATTGCAGAAGTGGTGAATCATTTTAAAAAGCGCAGGATCTCAATCTGGATGTTCCCGGAAGGGACGCGCAGCCGCGGCCGCGGCCTGCTGCCGTTTAAAACCGGTGCGTTTCATGCCGCAATTGCGGCAGGTGTTCCAATTATTCCTGTGTGCGTTTCCAATACTTCGAATAAGATTAATCTTAACCGCCTGAATAACGGGCTGGTGATTGTCGAAATGCTGCCACCCGTCGATACCAGCAAATACGGTAAAGATCAGGTGCGCGAGCTGGCAGCGCACTGCCGTGATCTGATGGCTGAGCATATTGCGCTGCTCGACAAAGAAGTCGCAGAGAGAGAAGCCGCCGGTAAGATCTAACCCGGCGTTGAAGGGAAAACGAATTCCCGCGTTGTTAGTCGTTTCAGATGGAGCTTATATGTCACTCAGTCGGCGTCAGTTTATTCAGGCTTCGGGGATCGCCCTTTGTGCGGGTGCGATGCCGCTGACAGCCAGCGCCGCCGGGCAGCAACAGCCGCTGCCTATTCCGCCACTCATTGAATCCCGTCGCGGCCAGCCGCTTTTCCTGACGCTGCAGCGCAGCCACTGGTCCTTTACCCAGGGGACGCGTGCGCCGGTCTGGGGCATTAACGGACGTTACCTTGGGCCGACCATACGCGTGTGGAATGGCGATGACGTAAAGCTCATCTACAGTAACCGTACCCCTGAAAATGTCGCCATGACCATCAGCGGCCTGCAGGTGCCTGGCCCGCTGATTGGCGGCGCGGCGCGCATGATGTCACCCAGCGCCGACTGGGCGCCCGTGCTGCCGATTCGCCAGAGCGCGGCAACCCTGTGGTATCACGCCAACACACCTAACCGCACGGCGCAGCAGGTCTATAACGGCTTGGCCGGCATGTGGCTGGTGGAAGATGAAGTCAGCAAATCCCTGCCGATCCCGAACCACTACGGCGTGGATGACTTCCCGATTATCATCCAGGACAAACGTCTGGATAATTTCGGTACGCCGGAATACAGCGAGCCGGGGAGCGGTGGCTTCGTTGGCGATACGCTGCTGGTTAACGGCGCGCAGAGCCCGTATGTCGAAGTGTCCCGTGGCTGGGTGCGCCTGCGCCTGCTCAACGCGTCTAACTCGCGCCGCTATCAGCTGCAGATGAGCGATGGCCGTCCGCTGCACGTTATTTCCGGCGATCAGGGTTTTTTACCGGCACCGGTGTCCGTCAAACAGCTGGCGCTCGCGCCGGGTGAGCGTCGCGAAATTCTCATTGATATGACCAACGGGGATGAAGTCTCTGTGACCTGCGGCGAAGCGGCAAGCATTGTTGACCGTATTCGCGGGTTCTTTGAACCGTCGAGCATTCTTGTCTCGACCCTGGTGCTGACCCTGCGTCCAACCGGCCTGCTGCCGCTGGTGACCGATAGCCTGCCCATGCGCCTGCTGCCGCAGGAGATCATGAGCGGCTCCCCGGTGCGCAGCCGTGATATCAGCCTGGGCGACGATCCGGGCATCAACGGTGCGCTGTGGGACGTCAACCGCATCGACATCACCGCGCAACAGGGCACCTGGGAGCGCTGGACGGTGCGTTCAGATATGCCGCAGTCGTTCCATATTGAAGGGGTAAGCTTCCTGATCCGCAACGTTAACGGCGCGATGCCGTTCCCGGAAGATCGCGGCTGGAAAGATACCGTCTGGGTGGACGGTCAGGTTGAACTGCTCGTCTACTACGGCCAGCCTTCGTGGCCGCACTTCCCGTTCCTGTTCCACAGCCAGACGCTGGAGATGATGGACAGGGGCTCCGTAGGGCAGATGCTGATCAACCCCGCGCCATAACCACTGACATTCCCGGTTCGCCGGGAATGGTTTATGCCCGCCAGAAAAAGCGCGAGAACAGAATCAGCACCGGGTAAATTTCCAGACGCCCTAAGAGCATCGCCGCGCACATCAACAGCTTAGCCCCTTCTGTTAACGTGCCGAACGTCGACGCCGTCTCGCCAAATCCCAGCCCCATGTTGTTGATACAGGCGGCGACCGTCGCGAATGACGTAAACAGATCGTAGCCCATCAGATTAAGCGCCCAGACAAAAAAGCCCGTGATCATCACGTAGAGAAAGAAGAAGCTCCAGACCGAGCGCAGGACGCGTTCATTCACCACGCTTTTGCCCACCTTAATGCTCAGCAGCGCGCGCGGATGCGCCAGCTGGTTCATCTCCTGAATACTCTGCTTGAACATAATCAAAAAACGCAGGGCTTTGATCCCGCCGCAGGTCGAGCCTACGCAGCCGCCAAAAAAGCTGGCGCTCAATAGCAGGAAGATGGTGTGGGTGGGCCATTGGGCGTAGTCGGCGGTCGACAGGCCGTTATCGGTCATCATCGAACTGGCAAGGAAGAAGGCGTGCACCAGGCTATCCGTGGGGCTGTACATGCCTGCATGCCAGACCTGCCAGGCGGTGATGAGGATAATCGCCGCAGCGGCGCTCAGGAAGAATTTAACCTCCGGGCTGCGACGAATCGGCTTCAGGGTGCGTCGGACAATGGCGACGTACCAGAGGGTGAAGTTAAACGCGGAGAGCAGCGAAAACGCCCCGGCAACCAGCTCGATTGCGTGGCTGTCATAAAAACCAATGCTCTCGCTGCGGGTGGAGAAGCCGCCCAGTGACACGGTCGAAAGCCCGTGACAGACGGCGTCAAAAAAGGACATTCCCGCCAGCCAGTAGGCCAGAGTGCAGGCCACGCCCAGCGCGAAGTAGGTCACCCACAGCGTGCGCGCGGTATCGGCAAGGCGGGGCGTCAGACGCTCCTCCTTGAACGGCCCCGGCATCTCTGACTGATAGAGCTTCATGCCGCCAATGCCCAGCAGCGGCAGGACCGCGACGGCCAGCACGATGACGCCTAACCCGCCAATGAAATTCAGCTGAGCGCGGTAATAGAGGTACGACTTAGGCAGGGCGCTGACGTCCCCGATCACCGTCGCTCCGGTAGTGGTGATCCCGGAAACCCCTTCAAAGAGCGCGTCAGCAAAGGAGAGCTGAAGCTCGTCATCCATCCAGAGCGGCATGGCGCTAATCAATGAAAACAGCAGCCAGAACAGCACGATAATCACGAAACCGTCGCGGGTGCGCAGCTGGATGCCGGCGTGGCGGGTTGCCCGCCAGGTTAAGCCTCCGAGACTAAAAAAGGTTAAAAAAGTGGTCAGGAAGGCAAAGTAGGTCCGCTCTTTGTTCAGCAGGGCGATAACCATCGGCGGCAGCATGGAAAGGCTGTACAGCAGCACAAGGAAACCGCAGAGGTGCAGGACAACCCGCAGCTGGGAGACATGTAACGAATCGTTGGGCTTCACAACTGAGCTCCGCACAAACACGCATTCCGGGGCAAATCACCGGAAAATAGAGTGAATATTATGATCCAAAATTATCAGGGCGGCGTATTTTAACGACTTCCGTGAATATCTGCCTGCTTCCTGCATCCTTTTCTTCAAATCTGGCAGATGAACAGCGTATAATCCCGCTCCTTTTGTTTATTTTTTCTTCGGAAGCATTATGAGCGCAATTTCCCTGATCCAGCCGGATCGTGACCTCTTCTCCTGGCCCCAGTACTGGGCGGCCTGCTTTGGACCGGCGCCGTTCCTGCCGATGTCCCGGGAAGAGATGGACCAACTGGGCTGGGACAGCTGCGACATCATTCTGGTCACGGGCGATGCCTACGTTGACCACCCGAGCTTCGGCATGGCCATCTGTGGCCGTATGCTCGAAGCGCAGGGCTTCCGCGTGGGGATCATCTCCCAGCCTGACTGGAACAGCAAAGACGACTTTATGCGTCTGGGTAAACCGAACCTGTTCTTCGGCGTGACCGCTGGCAACATGGACTCGATGATCAACCGCTATACCGCCGACCGTAAGCTGCGCCATGACGACGCCTACACGCCGGATAACGTGGCGGGCAAACGTCCGGACCGCGCAACCCTCGTCTACACCCAGCGCTGCAAAGAAGCCTGGAAAGACGTGCCGGTGATCCTGGGCGGCATCGAGGCGAGCCTGCGCCGTACCGCACACTACGACTACTGGTCAGATACCGTGCGCCGCTCGGTGCTGGTGGATTCCAAGGCCGACATGCTGATTTACGGAAACGGCGAGCGTCCGCTGGTGGAAGTGGCGCACCGCCTGTCGCAGGGCGAGCCGGTGAGCAGCATCCGCGACGTGCGCAATACCGCCATTATGGTGAAAGAGGCGCTGCCGGGCTGGCGCGGGGTAGATTCCCGCATCATCGATATGCCGGGCAAAATCGACCCGATCCCACATCCGTACGGCGACGATCTGCCGTGTGCCGATAACAAACCGGTAGAGCCAAAGAAGGCGGAAGCGAAGGCGATCGTCGTGCAGCCGCCGCGCCCGAAGCCGTGGGAAAAGACCTACGTACTGCTGCCGTCCTACGAGAAGGTGAAAGCTGACAAGGTGCTCTACGCGCACGCGTCCCGTATTCTGCACCATGAAACCAACCCGGGCTGCGCCCGCGCGCTGATGCAGAAGCACGGCGAGCGCTTTATCTGGATCAACCCGCCGGCGATCCCGCTCTCCACCGAAGAGATGGACAGCGTCTTTGCGCTGCCGTACAAGCGCGTGCCGCACCCGGCGTACGGCAACGCCCGCATCCCGGCGTATGAGATGATCCGCTTCTCGATCAATATCATGCGCGGCTGCTTCGGTGGCTGTTCCTTCTGCTCCATTACCGAGCACGAAGGGCGCATTATTCAGAGCCGCTCTGAAGATTCGATCATCAATGAGATCGAAGCCATTCGCGACTCCGTGCCGGGCTTTACCGGCGTGATTTCCGATCTTGGCGGCCCAACCGCGAACATGTATATGCTGCGCTGCAAATCACCGCGCGCGGAGCAGACCTGCCGTCGTCTCTCCTGCGTCTATCCGAGCATTTGCGAGCACATGGACACCAACCACGAGCCGACGATCAACCTTTACCGCCGCGCGCGCGATCTGAAGGGCATCAAGAAGATCCTCATCGCGTCCGGGGTGCGTTATGACATCGCCGTGGAAGATCCGCGCTACATCAAAGAGCTGGCGACGCACCACGTGGGTGGCTATCTCAAGATTGCGCCGGAGCACACCGAAGAAGGCCCGCTGTCGAAGATGATGAAGCCGGGCATGGGCAGCTACGATCGCTTTAAGCAGCTGTTCGACACCTACTCGAAGCAGGCGGGCAAAGAGCAGTATCTGATCCCGTACTTCATCTCCGCCCACCCGGGCACGCGTGATGAGGACATGGTGAACCTGGCGCTGTGGCTGAAGCAGCGCCGCTTCCGCCTGGATCAGGTGCAGAACTTCTATCCGTCACCGCTCGCCAACTCGACGACCATGTACTACACCGGCAAGAACCCGCTGAGTAAGATTGGTTATAAGAGTGAAGACGTGGTGGTGCCTAAAGGGGATAAACAGCGTCGTCTGCACAAAGCGCTGCTGCGCTACCACGATCCGGCCAACTGGCCGCTGATCCGCCAGGCGCTGGAAGAGATGGGCAAAAAGCACCTGATCGGCTCGCGCCGCGACTGTCTGGTACCGGCCCCGACGCTGGAGGAGATGCGCGAAGCGCGTCGCCAGAATCGCAATACGCGCCCGGCGCTGACCAAGCACACGCCGATTGTGCATCAGCGTTCGAACGGTGGAGCGGGAACGAAGAAGACCGTAAAACGTAAGATCGGTTAAACCTGTAACAAAGCCCGGTGGCGCTAGCGCTTACCGGGCCTACAGGCCAGCGCGTAGGCCGGGTAAGGCGCAGCCGCCACCCGGCTTTTTTCTGCATAAGGGTAGGAGGCCCAAAATGAAAATTAGGAAGTTAACAGGAGCGATGCTGATTGGCCTTACGTTATGCGGTTGTGTAATGCACCGCCAGACACAGCCAGAAGTGGAAGGACGTCTAATCGACAGCGCAGGTAAGCCAGTCCCGGGCGCTAAAATAACATTAGAGAGGGAGCAAACGCTTTCTGACGACAACGGTCGTTTTGCTTTTCAGAGCCAGCATGAGTGGATCTTTTTTCTGCCAATAGGTCCGATGGACTGGATTTATCACACCCCGCTCCAGATAAGCGTCAACGGAAAGGAATATGGTGCAGAAGTAGGCGGCGGTCTCGGTGGGCCACATAAACTGGAAGGGAAAGCGTACAACGTTATTTGCACATTACCTGATCTTCCCGGAGAAGCGAGATGTCAGTCCGGTTTATAAATTAAAACGAGCCCGGCGGAAGACCGGGCTCGTTTTAAGTATTATCCGCCAAACTGATCCGGGTCTGGCCCAAGCCGCATGCCCTTATCCAGCTTCGCAATTTCCCCCAGCTCATCTTTGTCCAGACGGAAATCCCAGACGTCGAAATTCTCGGCGATGCGCGATGGCGTGACCGATTTCGGGATCACCACCAGGCCGTTGTCCAGATGCCAGCGAATGACGATCTGCGCCGGGGTTTTGCCGTATTTATCCGCCAGGTCGCGGATAATTTTCTGATCGAATACCCCTTCACCACCCTGAGCCAGCGGGCTCCAGGATTCGGTCTGAATCTTATGCGTGGCGTTCCAGGCGTGAAGCTGGCGCTGCTGCAACAGCGGGTGCAGCTCGATCTGGTTAATCACAGGCGCGACGCCCGTCTCGTCAATCAGCCGCTGCAGGTGATGAACCTGGAAGTTACAGACGCCGATACTTTTCACCAGCCCCGCTTTTTGCAGTTCAATCATCCCTTTCCAGGCATCAACGTAATGGTCGATGGCCGGAACCGGCCAGTGCATGAGATAAAGGTCGACGAAATCGAGCTGGAGCTTCTCCAGACTCTCCTGCAGGGCCTCACGGGGACGCTTTTGATCGTCATTCCACAGTTTCGTGGTGATGAATAACTCATCGCGGGGGACACCGGCGCTGGCCAGAGCGGTCCCCACGCCGTCCTCGTTTTTGTACGCGGCGGCGGTGTCAATCGACCGGTAGCCGACTTCCAGGGCTTTATGAATGGCGGAGACGACCTCGTCGTTACCGGCTTTCCATACACCTAGCCCCAGTTGGGGCATCACGTTGCCGTCCTGCAGCTTGATTACGGTTTGGTTTGCCATTTTTCCTCCTTCAGGTGCGCATCGCCGGAGGGAGACTCCGGCGATGGGGTGTGCATTAAGTCTGGACGAAATGTCAAAAAACGAAAGTCGGGGGGACAAAAACGCTTAGCGTGCCGCCTCGTAAATACGGCGGCTGACGTCCAGGGTGATGTCGCCGTGCTCGCCCAGATGGGTCATGCCATGCTCTTCGAGTTTCGCCAGCAGGGCTGGGATAGAGCTGCCGTCCAGACCGTAGCCAGACAGACGCGTTGGCACGCCCAGACCTTCAAAGAAGCTGCGGGTCGCTTCGATGGCGGCATCAATACGCGCATCGTCAGAACCCTCGGTGATGTTCCACACGCGCTCAGCGTACTGCAGCAGTTTGGCGCGTTTGGTATCACGTTTTTCATTCCACAGCGCAGGCAGCACAACGGCCAGCGTCTGCGCATGATCCAGACCGTGCATCGCCGTCAGCTCGTGGCCCAGCATGTGGGTCGCCCAGTCCTGCGGCACGCCAGCACCGATCAGGCCATTCAGCGCCTGTGTGGCGGCCCACATCACGTTGGCGCGAACGTCATAGTTTTCCGGCTCTTTCAGCGCTTTCGGACCTTCTTCAATCAGCGTCAGCAGAATGCCTTCCGCAAAACGATCCTGGATTTTGGCATTCACCGGATACGTGACGTACTGCTCAACGGTATGAACAAAGGCATCGACCACGCCGTTCGCGACCTGACGCGCAGGCAGGGTGTAGGTGTAAACCGGGTCCAGGATGGCGAACACGGGCTGAACGTGTTCGTTCATGAAGGCCTGCTTGTCGCCGGTGGTTTTACGGGAGATCACCGCGCCCTTGTTGGATTCAGAACCGGTGGCCGGGAGGGTCAGCACGGAGCCCATCGGGATGGCGCTTTTGATGTCGCTTCCGCGGGTTTCCAGAATGTGCCACGGATCGATGCCGTCAGCATAGTGCGCTGCCGCCGCGATGAATTTGGTGCCGTCCAGCACGGAGCCGCCGCCGACCGCCAGCAGGAAGGTGATGTTTTCTTCGCGGGCGATTTTCACCGCGTTCATCAGCGTTTCGTAGGACGGGTTTGGCTCTATGCCGCCAAACTCACGCACGTCCAGACCGTCCAGCGCGCTGTAAACCTGATCCAGCACGCCGGTTTTTTTCACGCTGCCGCCACCGTAGGTGATCAGCACGCGGGCGTCAGCAGGGATCTGTGCGCGCAGGTCAGCGATAGCGTCTTTACCAAACAGAATGCGGGTTGGGGTGTGAAGATTAAAGTTGTTCATTGCTCGTTCCCTTTAGTGGGTGAAAAACCGTGGTGCGCAGAGGGCGACCTGATGCTGCTCATTGTGGCCGTCCGGGGCTACGCCCTCAATGCACATTCCTGCCGATGTCTTGCCCATTTCTACAGAGCGCTGGAGAAAGCGCGGAAAACAACGCACACTGTCAACGTCGAAAACCGCACCCGGAGTAACGCAAGATGAACCGTGAGGCTATCTGCCAGCAGCTCACTGCGCAGATTAAGAGATTGATAGATAATGAAAATCGTGCCAGCGATCTGCTGCCGGACATTCGCCTGCTCTACGGCACGCAGCCCGGAACGCGCACGCCGGTCATGTACCAGCCGGGCATCGTTTTTCTCTTTTCAGGCCATAAAATTGGCTATATCAACGAGCGCGTGTTCCGCTACGACACCAATGAATATCTGCTGCTGACAGTACCTTTACCCTTCGAATGTGAAACCTTCGCGACAGAGGCGGTTCCGCTGGCGGGGATCCGCGTCAATGTCGACATCCTCCAGCTGCAGGAGCTGCTGATGGAGATTGGCGAAGATGAACTCTTCCAGCCTTCGATGGCCTCAAGCGGGATCAACTCGGCAACGCTGTCGGAAGAGATCCTCTGCGCCATTGAGCGTCTGCTGGACGTCATGGAGAGGCCGCTGGACGCGCGCATACTGGGCAAGCAGATTATCCGAGAAATTCTGTACCACGTGCTGCTGGGCCCGGGCGGCGGCGCGTTACTTGCCCTGGTGAGCCGACAGACCCACTTCAGCCTGATAAGCCGCGTGCTCAAGCGTATCGAAAGCCAGTACACCGAAAACCTCAGCGTCGACCAGCTGGCGGCGGAAGCCAATATGAGCGTCTCGGCGTTTCACCATAACTTTAAATCGGTGACCAGCACTTCGCCGCTGCAGTACCTCAAAACCTACCGGCTGCATAAGGCGCGGATGCTGATGATCCACGACGGCATGAAGGCCAGCGCGGCGGCGATGCGGGTGGGCTATGAAAGTGCGTCGCAGTTCAGTCGGGAGTTTAAGCGCTATTTCGGCGTCACGCCGGGAGAGGATGCGTCACGTATAAGAACGATGCAGGGAGCCTGACGAAAAACGTAGGCCGGGTAAGCGATAGCGCCACCCGGCTTTGTTGAATTATGCGCTGCAGTACTTCTTCTTAATCACTACCGCGATGGTTCCCACCAGACCCGCCACCAGCAGGAACATCGGCAGCACCATCAGGAAGGTCATCACCTGATCTTCGTGGTGTTTCACGAAGGGGATCATATTCAGCGCATAGCCGAATGTCGTCACCACGCCAACCCAAAGCAGGGCGCTCAGCCAGTTGAAGAACTGGAAGCGGCGGTTCGACAAACCGGAAATGCCCGCCATCGTCGGCAGAAGGGTGCGAACGAACGCCAGAAAACGTCCGGCCAGCAGCGCAAGCAGGCCGTGTCGGTCAAACATGCAGGTTGCACGCTGATGGTATTTATGGGGTAACTGCGCCAGCCAGCTTTTGACCACGCGCGTGTTGCCGAGCCAGCGGCCCTGCAGATAGCTCAGCCAGCAGCCCAGGCTGGCTGCGGAAGTGAGGATAACCATCGTGGGCGTAAAGTCCATGACGCCTTTGCCGATCAACGCCCCGGCAAGCAAAAGCAGACTGTCACCGGGTAAAAACGAAGCTGGCAGTAATCCATTTTCCAGAAACAGCGTTGCGAACATCACGAAATAGACGACGCCTATGACGTGAGGATCCGTCAGGGCGGCAAAATCATGTTGCCAGAGCGCCGCGATAATATCTTGAATAACAGCCATGGACTTTCCTGTGGAACAGCAGATATAGCGCTATTGTACTCCCTAATTCGCCCGTCGGGTTTGATCCCGGGCGCAACTCATGCAGACTTTTCTGCTTGCGGTGTCCACAAAAGCGTCCAGAGAGTACATTGTCAGCCAGCACTCTACACGATACGCTCGAACCCTGCTGCTAAATCCGCAATCAGATCGTCAACATTTTCTAAACCGATATGCAGTCGAATCAGGGTACCGCTGAAGTCCACTTCACCACCTGGGCGCAGGGCCGCGATCTGCTCCGGCTGGTTAGCCAGGATCAGGGATTCAAAACCGCCCCAAGAATAGGCCATGCTGAAGAGGCTAAAATTATCCAGATAGCTTGCCAGCTCGTCATTATTCAGCCGTTTTTTCAGCACAAACGAGAACAAACCGCTGCTGCCCGTAAAGTCACGTTGCCAGAATTCATGCCCCTTACTGCCCGGCAGCGCCGGATGGTTTACGCGCTCAACCTGCGGATGCTGCGCCAGCCATTCGGCCACCTTCAGGCTGCTTTCGTGGTGCTGACGCAGGCGAACGCCCAGCGTGCGGATTCCGCGGCTGGTCATGTACGCCGTGTCGGCATCCACCATCTGGCCCATCAGATAGGCGTTTTCACGCAGCTGATCCCAGCAGCGCGCGTTGGAAACCGCAGTACCAATCATGCCGTCAGAGTGGCCAATCAGGTATTTCGTCGCCGCCTGGATGGAAATATCAATGTCGAATTCCAGCGCTTTGAACAGCACGCCTGCCGCCCAGGTGTTGTCGATCATAATGATCGCCTCTGGCGCTTTGCTGCGCACGGCCTTGACGATAGCCGGCACGTCGTGAACTTCCATGGTGAGAGACCCCGGCGATTCCAGGAACACAATGCGCGTGTTTGGCTGAATAAGTTCGGCAATACCTTCACCAATCAGCGGGTCGAACCAGCCGGTCGTCACGCCGAGCTTGCTGAGGATTTTGGTACAGAAGTCCTGGCTGGGTTCATAGGCGGTGTTGGTCATCAGGATATGGTCGCCCTGTTCCACAAACGCCAGAATGGTGTTGGCGACCGCCGCCGCGCCGCACGGGAACAGCGCGCAGCCTGCGCCGCCTTCCAGCTCGCACATCGCTTCCTGTAAAGAAAAATGGGTTAGCGTGCCGCGACGGCCATAAAACAGCCCACCTTTTGCGCGGTTGCGCGTGGCGTTTTTTTTCTCCTCAACGGTGTCAAACACCAGCGAGGAGGCGCGTTGAATCACGCTGTTGACCGATCCCTGAGTATATTTTTTGCTGCGTCCTGCCTGTACCAGCGTGGTATCAAGATGCTTCGTTGTCATGTTCGCTAACCCTGTTTTTATACGTCTGGACGTCCAGACTACCACGATTGGAAAAAACTGCACCCGCAGGCTTATCGAATAAGCAGAAAATATTAGCAAAAAAGCGCATAAGAAATTTTTACTGCGTAAGCGCAAGGAAAGTGAACGAAAATTGCGGCACTATGCAAATACTAATGAGAACTACTATCAATTCGACGATGTTTTGATATTATTACGTTCAGATTTTGTGATTTGCGTCCTGGAGATACAGAGTGGGTAATAATTTGATGCAGGCGGATCTCTCCGTTTGGGGCATGTATCAGCATGCTGACATCGTGGTTAAGATTGTGATGATCGGCCTGATTCTGGCGTCCGTTGTCACCTGGGCTATCTTCTTCAGCAAGAGCGCCGAGCTGCTTTCGCAGAAGCGTCGCCTCAAGCGGGAACAGCAGCAGCTGGCTGAAGCTCGCTCTCTGGATCAGGCCTCAGATATGACCTCATCCTTCCACGCGAAAAGCCTGACTGCCCTGCTCGTGAATGAAGCACAGAACGAGCTGGAACTCTCCGCGGGCAGTGAAGATAACGAAGGCATCAAGGAGCGTACCGGTTTCCGTCTGGAGCGTCGCGTGGCGGCGGTTGGCCGACACATGGGGCGCGGCAATGGTTATCTGGCCACCATCGGCGCGATTTCGCCGTTCATCGGTCTTTTCGGTACGGTTTGGGGCATCATGAACAGCTTTATCGGTATCGCGCAGACCCAAACCACCAACCTGGCGGTCGTTGCGCCGGGTATCGCAGAAGCGCTGCTGGCAACGGCGATTGGTCTGGTCGCGGCGATTCCGGCGGTGGTTATCTACAACATCTTCGCGCGGATGATTGGCAGCTACAAAGCCACCCTCGGTGACGTTGCCGCGCAGGTTCTGCTGCTGCAGAGCCGCGATCTCGACCTGAATGCCAGCGCCGTTAAGCCGGTGCACGCGGCGTCCAAACTGCGCGTGGGTTGATATTATGGCGATGCGTCTAAACGAAAATCTGGACGATAACGGCGAAATGCATGAGATCAACGTGACGCCGTTTATCGACGTCATGCTGGTTCTGCTGATCATCTTCATGGTGGCCGCGCCGCTGGCGACGGTGGACGTGAAGGTGAATCTGCCAGCCTCGTCCAGCCAGCCGCAGCCGCGCCCGGAAAAGCCTGTCTATCTGTCCGTGAAGGCCGATAAATCGATGTTCCTCGGGAACGACCCGGTAACGGCCGACTCTGTTATCCCGGCGCTGGATCAGCTTACCGGCGGTAAGAAAGACACCACGGTCTTCTTCCGTGCGGATAAAACCGTGGATTATGAAACCATGATGAAGGTAATGGACACGCTGCATCAGGCGGGTTATCTGAAGATTGGGCTGGTCGGCGAAGAGAAAGCGGCCGCGAAGTGATAAAGAAGCTGGCGAAAGCCGGCTTTTTTTATGCCTGTTGGGTTTATGCGTTTTTATTTTCCGTCGGTGCGGTAGAGGGGGTTGCCAGCGCGTCCTCATCAAGCGCAACGCAGGTGACGTTTGAGGTACGGTACTCGCCGTCTGACAGTTTGCGCGTCAGACGCAGGGTGGCGATCTCTCTGGCAAGCAGATACTGGTAGTTGGCCTCAAGGCGTCCCAGAAGCTTCTCTTTTAGCTCTGGCCGCTGTTCCATAATGGCGTTCATCACGGCACCGTAAATTTCTTCTTTGACCTGCAGCGGATAAATCTCACGGCGATTCTGCCATTTCAGCCGCACCAGCGTCGCCGGGATCGATACCAGGTCCTGTGTAATGCGCGTCATCTCGTCATTTTTTGTGTTTCGCAGCGCGTCGAGATTTTGCTTTAAGATAAATTCATCACTTTTTTTATCATCCAAAGTCAAATAAACGTCGTTATTTTTAACTTCCTTCACGTTAATCCTCCCCCAGGCTATAAAAAATTGGGTTGTTTTTTTCGCGCGTAATTAAGTTAAGCCAAATTTCATTGCCCGCTTCGTTAATTTCTTTGGTTTTTTCGGCCAATATTTGACTTAGTTTCTGGGCATCTATTTCACCTTCGGCCTGCAGATCATTCAGCAGGTGGACAAAGGCTTCAATTTTTATGGCGCGAAATAAGCGGTCTTTTATATGACGATCGTGCTCTTCCAGCAACATATTACGGGATTTGCCGGTACGGGAAACACCAATTAATATATCAGGCTCGAAATCAGAGAGCTTTCTTTTCCCCTGAGTGAAACTGACCTCTTTTTCTGCTTCCGTCGGTTGCTGTTCCACAGGCGTAATGTGGTACTTAGCCGGGACGAGATAGTCGGGCAGCATTTTTAATTTCCTTTAATTTCAACAGGGTGGGGTTGGTAAAGGCGTGAGATTCGTTGACAATATCATGAGGCAAATTTAAAATCAAAAAAAATGGAGCCTACCCATGAACAGCATCTTTTTTACGGTCATCACATTACTATTACTGACCGCTGGTGTGCTTTTATTGATGCAGGAGTTCAATAAAACGAAAGTGTCGAAAGACACCAGTGAACCGCCGCAACCGGAACTCATGACAAAAGAGGAAGGGGAAGACCATTTCTCTGTATTGATGAACTCCGTTACGCCTGTCTGGTACTGGCGGGTGAACCATGAATATATCGACTTTTTACACGCGACAATTAAACGCATGAAAATGTCGGAAATTAATGACACGCCCGGACTGTTTGAAGCACAGCGTCGCTGTAGCGATCTCAATTCAGCCGTGTATAAATATTATGACAATATCAAAAAACGCTGCCTTAACGGCGAGAAGGTCTCTTATTCCGATCTGGACGTATTAAATTTGCGTCAGTGTTTTCGTGAGTTCAGCCTTGAAGCCTACCCGGAGCTGGTGGTGCTGGTCTGGCCGGAATACGCCCGTCCCGAGGTTAACCCCGACAACGTCTGAGTGACCATACTGGTGAGCTATTGCAAACAGTCAGCGCCATTGGGATATACTGGGCGCTGGTTTCTTTTGCAAACAGGACTTTATGGAACGCTTTTTTGAAAATGCCATGTACGCCTCTCGCTGGATACTGGCTCCCGTCTATTTTGGCCTTTCGCTGGCGCTTATCGCGCTGACGATTAAGTTCTTTCAGGAAATCCTGCACGTTCTGCCGAATATCTTTTCCATTGCCGAGGCGGATTTGATTCTGGTTCTGCTGTCGCTGGTGGATATGACCCTGGTGGGCGGGCTGCTGGTAATGGTGATGTTCTCCGGCTACGAGAATTTTGTCTCTCAGCTGGATATCGACGAGCGAAAAGAGAAGCTCAGCTGGTTGGGCAAAATGGATGCCTCGTCGCTGAAGAATAAAGTGGCCGCGTCGATTGTGGCGATCTCTTCTATCCACCTGCTACGCGTGTTTATGGACGCGAAGAACGTGCCGGATAACAAACTGATGTGGTACGTCATTATCCATCTGACGTTTGTGCTGTCTGCGTTTGTGATGGGGTATCTGGATAAGATCAGTAAGAAGTAAAGTACGCCTTACCCCTCACCCTAACCCTCTCCCCAAAGGGGAGAGGGGACTGCTCGGTGCGGCCTTATTTATCAGACGACGCCTGCCACAGGTTCAACTCCCCATCCGCAACATGCTGGTCAATCCGCTTGAGTTCGTCCTCACTGAAGTACACGTTATCCAGCGCCCGAACGTTCTCCTCAATCTGTTCCGGGCGGCTTGCGCCAATCAGCACTGACGTCACGCGCGCGTCTTTCAGCAGCCAGCTCAACGCCATCTGCGCCATGGTCTGACCGCGCGCCTGCGCCATTTCACTCAGCAGACGCAGGCTGTTCAGGTTGGCTTCGGTCAGCATTTTTTCGTTCAGACCGCGGACTTTCTTGCCTTCACGCTGCATGCGTGAATCTTCAGGAATACCGTTCAGGTATTTTCCGGTCAGCAGCCCCTGCGCCAGCGGGGTAAAGGCGATGCACCCGGTACCGTTGGCCGCCAGCGCATCCAGCAAACCGGTCTTATCGACCCAGCGGTTGAGCAGGTTATAGGACGGCTGGTGGATCAGCAGGGGGATCTTCCACTCGCGCAGCAGCTCGGCCATTTTTTGCGTGCGCTCGGTTGAATAGGAGGAAATGCCTACATACAGCGCTTTGCCGCTCTGCACGGCGTGGGCAAGCGCAGAGGCCGTCTCTTCCATCGGCGTGGTTTCATCCACGCGGTGGGAATAGAAAATATCCACGTAGTCGACGCCCAGGCGTTTCAGGCTCTGATCGAGGCTGGCGAGCAGATATTTGCGCGATCCGCCTGAGCCGTATGGCCCGGGCCACATGTCGTAACCCGCCTTGGTGGAGATAACCAGCTCGTCGCGATACGCGGCAAAGTCCTCCCGCAGCAGACGGCCAAAATTCTCTTCCGCGCTGCCTGCTGGCGGGCCGTAGTTGTTGGCAAGGTCGAAATGGGTAATGCCGAGGTCAAAGGCTTTACGCAGCAGCGCCCGCTGGGCATCAAGAGGCTGAATATGGCCGAAGCTATGCCACAGGCCAAGCGACAGCGCGGGCAGGCGAAGGCCGCTTTTGCCACAGTGGCGGTACTGCATATTCTCGTAGCGGTCAGGGGCAGGGTACCAGGACATGATGTCTCCTTTTCTTATCAATGAAATTTTGAAACGGCGTTTTCATTCTGTCCTTATCAAAACACAAATCCCGGGGAGAAGCGATGGCAGAACTCCCTGCCAGCAATTTTCCCCGGGATGCGTCAGACGTTGAGTCCCGCACTGCCCGGTACACGCAGGTCACCGGGCAATCAGACGACAATCAGAAGCTGTAGCTCATCCCCGCCTGTACGCTGGCATCGTTATCCACATCGCCAGTACCGACATAGACGCCGGTGGTCAGGGTGAAGTTATGGGCGATGGTGGCGTTGATACCTGCCCCAAAGATGCCCATGGTGTTGTTGTGACCGGAGGTGTTGTGATAATCCGCCGCCTGAATGTCGGTGTCATCGCTGAACTCTTTCTGGAAGCGCGCGTCGATCCACGGCATCACCTTCACGTTCTTGTTCAAATCGCGAAGGGTGGTGGTGAGCCTCACGCCCGCGCCGCCGTTCCAGGAAGAGACCTGGCTGTCGGCAAAGGTGACTTCGCTGTCAGAGAAGCCGTTCGCTTTGGTCTGATCCCAGCCAAGAGTGGCGTAGGGTTGCAGCAGCGTTTCGCCTGGCAGCAACACGTTCACCCCGGTGCGGGCCTGCGCCAGATACAGACTGCCATCGGTGGAGCCGTGCAGCGCTTCCGTCATGCCGCTGGTATCGCCCGTCACGTTGTTGGCAGACAGCGAGTAACGCATATCGCCGTAGCTGAAGCTGCCGTCAGCAAACAGACCCCAGGTTCGGCCGTTCAGCGCCTGCTGCCAGCCGCCATACAGGCTGTAGTAGTTACCGTAAACGCTGTCTTTGAAGCTATCCGCGCCGTCGCTGGTGTCCTGCACGCGGCTGCGCGTCCACGCCAGCGCGATACCGCCGGTGACGCTGTCGCCGTTGTCCAGATGTGCCGTCCAGTCTACGCCGCCCTGCGCACCCTGAGTGATGCTTTTATAGTCGACGTCGTTGCTGAAATTACCGTTCTGATAAAGGAAATCGCCCCAGACCTGCGCACCGTCCTGCTGTTCTCCCAGCAGGTTTGCCAGATGCACCTGGTTCATGTGGTTGCTGATGTCATCCGCTACCTGATGTCCGGCCTGTTCCGCTGCATCCAGGCCGGCTACCAGCCCCTGAACGTCGCTCGCAAGGTTGCCCTTCTGGCTGTTAAATTCAATATTCCAGCTCTGGCTATTATCTGCAGTCAGCTGAGCCTGAGGCGCGCTGTCGGCCGCAACAATATTCAGACTGTTGTTGTAGTTATAGGCGCCGCTACGGTTCTCCACGGTCTGGTCGCCGTTGGTAAACGTGGCTGCTGCATAATTCTGCGGCGCACTGCTGCCCGACGTGGTGAAGGTCCCCAGGACTATTCCCTGCTGATTTTGCGCTGACGGCGTAATGCTGTTCACCACCACGGCGTTATTGGCGCCGGTAATATTACCGAAATTCACGTAGCTGTCGGTGCTCATGGTAACCAGCGCATTGCTGCCGGTGGTGTTGGCAATCAGGGTTGAACCGTTTTGCAAACTCCAGCTGGTTGCATCGTTAATTTTATCAATGGCAATGCTGTTATCGCTGGTGGTATTTACCGTTTCAAACTGGCTTATTTGTCCGGATATAGAACTGCCCGCATCCATTGACAGGGTATCGCTGCCGTCACCACCGTTAACATTGCCATTGACATGTGAATCATTGGTCAGGACGACCGTATCATCACCTGCACCCGTTGTAATATCACCGTTGACGGTCGCGTTGTTCTGCAGCGTAATTGTGCTATTGCCCGTACTCTGGCTGGTATTTATCTCGCCATTCACGGTGCTGTTATCCACCAGAACGGAATTTGCGGCGTTACCATCGACGGTCACATTGCCATTTACCACGCTGTTATTGGTCAATGAAATCAGCGTGGTGCCGTTTTCGTTAAAGGCCCCAATGTCGCCGGTGACCGTACTGTTATCCAGCGCCAGCGAATCAGCCTTCGTTCCGTACATCGCGATGGCGACATCGCCAAAGGCATCCAGGTTGATGTCGCTGAAGGGCTTGTATCCGCTCAGTTTTACCGCCAGCGTGTCGATGTTCTGCGCGATTTCGCTCTGAGAGGCATCCACGGAAGCGTTAGTCAGCGTAATATTGGTATCAGAATTATCGCTACCCGCGTAAATACCGCCTTTATCCATCGTGCTGTTGCTGATGGCAATATTTTGTGCACCGGCTCCCGCACTGAGAATACTGCCGTGCAGTATGCTGCCGTCCTCAACGTTGACGGTGTGGTAACCTTTATCCATGGGGTCGAGATAAATGGCGGAACCCATCATATAGGCTTTCTTGCCCTCGTAGCTTCCGGCGTCATTTTCGCCATTCAGCGTGGCGTCATCGATGGTCACCGTCGTATTGGTGGTTGCACCGGTATTGCCCACTTCGATCATATCGACGGTGGCGCCGTTATTCACCGTAATATTAGCCGTCCCCCCGTTGCTGCCCTGAATATAATGGCCGGACATGTCGGTACCAGAAACGGTTAATGACTGGGTATCCCCTGATTCACGGCTTCCATCCATAAAGATATTATTTGCGGTGGTGTCGGCCATAATGGCATTAGTCACGCCGGGATCTTCATAGAAACTATTATCTACATATTTCGTTAAGCCGCAGGTCTGCGATGTCACGCCCGGCTGGCAGGGCGTAGCGGGTGTTACGTTAGCCTGGGCGCCAAATGACGTTAAAGCCACTAATACACATTGCGAAAGCAATGTACGATTCATTAATTTGCGCATTTGAAGTTCTCTGGATGAGTCGAAAATTGTCCGGCTCTTTTTAAATGAATTTATTTAAAATAAGAACTTCCTCAGCAGGTAAGGATGTAATGAAATCTAAAAAAATATCCTGCACAATAATTAGTGTTTAAATAATTAAATCTGATTAATAAATTTAATTTAATTCATGAGCTAAATGCTTTGGAATGATTTGCATACAAATTAAAGGGTTTCTTGACCGGTTGTGCGGTTCTTTGACCGTCTCATTCATCAGGGTATTCATCCTTTCGGGTTGTGAGGTTAATTAACTGTTTGTCTGTTTTACATTTCGACGGCTGCTGAAATATGAAAACATGTATTGAGCAGTCAGATTTTCCCCGCAGTGATTATCCTTTTCCGGCGAACGTCAGGGTAGCGAAGATTTTTATAAAATTACGCGCGAAATAGTATAACTTCGTCAGTTTCTGCCGATAACGAGGGTAAGACTCGCCTCTGGGCGAATTCACCCTCACGGCAAGGAAGACTTATGAATATGCTCCGTAATTTCACGATCCGTTTCGTCATGCTGGCGATTCTCGGGATCTTTTGTTTAATGTGGGCGGGTGTTGGGCTGTACAGCACCTGGTCTCTGTCTCGCGTTTCAGATGGCAACGAGGTGGACCGCCAGCTGGTCAAGCAGATGACGGTGCTCAGCCAGGGCAACGATCAGTATTTCCGCTTTGTGACCCGTCTGAGCCGCGCAATGGAAGTCAAAGCCGCAGGCGGCACGCCGGATCTGGCCTCTGCCCAGCAGGCGCTGGATAACATGGGCAAGAAGCTGGCCGAGATGAAGGCGATCTCCCCAGGCCCAATGGATCCCCAGGTCTCTTCCCGGGTGATCGGTGCCTGGCAGGCGCTGCTCGAACAGGGCGTGACGCCGCAAATGCAGCAGGCGAAACTGGGCGCGCTGGACGGCTATCGTCAGCAGGCCAATAACGTCACACCAACGCTGAGCCGCGCGTTCGGCGCGGCGGCTGAAGAGTTCAACAATGCTGCCGCGAAGTCGCTCGACAGCACCCGCGTGGTGGTGGACGGCCTGACCAGCATGACCCGTACGGTGATTATCGTCGCCACGATCGTCGGTCTGCTGATCCTGCTCTTCACCGACCGTTACCTGGTCGCGATGCTGGTCAAACCGCTGGACCGCATTCGCCAGCAGTTCCGCCAGATTGCTCAGGGCGATCTCAGCCAGCCCATTGAGCCGTTCGGCCGCAACTGCGTGGGACAGCTGGTGCCGCTGCTGAGCGCCATGCAGGACAGCCTGCGCGAGGCGGTCAGCACGATCCGCTCCGGCAGTGAAAATATCTGGCGCGGGGCGACGGAGATTTCCAGCGGTAACAACGATCTCTCCTCCCGTACCGAAGAGCAGGCGGCGGCGCTGGAAGAGACGGCAGCCAGCATGGAACAGCTGACCGCTACGGTGAAACTGAACGCGGAGAGCGCCCGTCAGGCAAGCCAGCTGGCCGATGTGGCCTCAACCACCGCCAGCCGCGGCGGTTCGCTGGTGGAAGAGGTGGTAAGCACCATGAGCGGTATTTCGGAAAGCTCGAAGAAAATTGCTGAAATCACCAACGTCATTAACAGCATTGCCTTCCAGACCAATATTCTGGCACTTAACGCGGCGGTTGAAGCAGCACGCGCGGGCGAACAGGGGCGCGGCTTCGCCGTCGTCGCGGGCGAAGTCCGCAACCTGGCAAGCCGCAGCGCCAACGCGGCGAAAGAGATTGAGGGGCTGATTACCGATTCCGTTTCCCGCGTCGAGCAGGGTGCAAAGCTGGTAAGCGACACGGGTACGACCATGGATGCGATTTTGCGGGACGTGACGGAAGTGACGACCATTATGAAGCAAATCGCCTCTGCCTCTGAGGAGCAGAGTAAGGGCATTTCGCAGGTCGGTATCGCCATTACCCAGATGGACGGCGTCACCCAGCAAAACGCCTCGCTGGTGGAGGAGGTTTCCGCGGCGGCTTCGGCGCTGGAGCGTCAGACCGAAGATCTTCAGCGCTCGGTGCAGAAGTTCCGCCTGACGGCATAACGCAACGTTGTAAGGCCGCCTTGAGCGGCCTTACATTATTAACGCCTTCCCCATTCCGCGTGCTCTGAAACTGCTATTCTTTTGCTAACCCCTGACGTTCTGGACTCTCTTCTACGAGGTGTTGCTATGAACAGATCGTTATCTTTTATCCCTGTCTTTTCTCTCATTTTTCTGACGCTTTTCTCGGTTTCCACCAGTGCGACCCAGCAGGCGCAGGCGCGGCGCGTGGCGCGTGATGTCAGGCAGGAAACCCGCGACGCGTCACGGCAGGTGAAACAGACCTGCGTGGCGAACAATAACCAGAGTAATCACGACTGCCGCCAGGATAAACGTCAGATGAAACAGGCCGGGCGGCAAAAAGCGCGGGATATTAAGTATTAACATAACAGGCGAGGCGGCATGCAAGCGTATTTCTTGCCGCCTTTTTAAAAAAACGTAAGTCAATATTTTTTAAATATTAAATTATTCGCTTGTAACAATATATTTGGCATTTTCTGCACATTCCAGAACATGAAAATTAATATTGTCTTAAGAATTCGCCGACATAATGAATTATCTACTTGAAGCCGGAAATAATTCAATTTATGAAAAACCGTATTATTTTATTTGCTGCCCTGGCAGGTTTTGCCGTGGTCAATACAGCGATGGCCCAGAGCGTCACGGTCGATGTTCCTGCCGGGTATAAGGTCGTGATTGTTCCGCAGTCAGCCACGGTTCCTGAGGCGGTAAGCGTTGCGCCTGCACCTGTACAAACAACGTATGCCGCCCCTGCTCCGGTCTATCATCCGCGTGCACGCCATTTGGCGAGCGTGGCGGAAGGAATGGTGATTGAGCATCAGTATGACGATCACCATTGATGCGATTTTGCGTAACGTGTCAGTAATTCCGCCTTACGGCAGAACGCGCTAAGGCCACGCTGTGCGGCCTTCCTCAGCGTCGCACTCAGGAAGGCGGCAGCAGGTTAAGCGCCTGCTTAACCGCCGCCTGCAAACGTGATTCCGGAACACCGTCCCGGGCCTGCACCGACAAACCGTGTAAAAAGACGGCGAAATAGTCTCCCAGACTCTCTGCATCGGTCGTATCCTGCAGTTCACCGTTTTGCACTGCCTGATGGAGACGGTCGATGATCTGCTGTGTACGCTGCAGGCGATGCTGCGCCAGCCAGGTTTTGATCGGCTCATTTTCTGCGCTGACGCTGGCTGCAGAGGCCACCACCATACATCCTTGCGGCAAATCCGGATGGCAGTACAGGTGAACCGCATCCATTAATAGCGTCTGGAGGGTATCCCGCACTGTGCCCCCAGCGGCTAAGGCCCGATCCGCAAAACTGCCTTCCTGATTTTCGTAATCAGCGATAGCTTCCCGAAAGAGCTGTTCTTTTGAACCAAACGCCTTGTAAATCCGTGCCGACGCGATACCCAGCTCTGCCACCAGATCTGACATCGAGGTTCCTTCATAACCCTGTCTCCAGAACAGGTTGCGCGCTTTGATAAGCGCCTGGTCACGATCGAACTGGCGCGGTCTGCCTGCCATTTTGTTGCTCCGGTTGTTCCTGAATTCTGTGCAACAGGATCGCCTAAATCATCTGGATTACCAACGAATTTATAATTTTCGCTTGCGGTTATCCGGCTTTACTCCTATTGTTTGTCAATCGACAAACAATAGGAGTATACGATGAAAACCCTCAAAGGTCCCTCTCTCCATCTGGCCCAGTTCAGCGATGACGCGGCCCCCTTTAATGATTTGCCTGCGATAGCCCGGTGGGCGGCGGAAACGGGTTTTAGCGCCCTGCAAATTCCGGCATGGGATCGCCGTCTCTTCGACGTGGCGACGGCGGCAGAAAGTCAGACCTACTGTGATGATTTGACCGGTATGCTGGCGGAGCAAGGCCTGGTGGTAAGTGAACTGACCAGCCATATCTTCGGCCAACTGATGGCGGTCCATCCTGCTTACGACAGCTTATGCGACAGCTTTGCGCCGCCGGAAGTCCACGGCAACCCGCAGGCCCGTAGCGAATGGGCACGGCAACAGCTGCTGATGGCGGTCAAGGCCTCTGCCAGGCTTGGCCTCAGCGATCTGGGTACCTTTTCTGGCTCGCTGGCGTGGCCCTATTTGTTCCCGTTCCCGCAGCGCCCGGAAGGGTTAATTGAAACCGCCTTTGACGAGCTGGCCAGACGCTGGATGCCGGTACTTAACGCCTGCGAAGAGCAGGGCATTAACCTCTGCTATGAGATCCACCCGAGTGAAGATTTGCATGATGGGGTGACGTTTGAAATGTTTTATCAAAAGGTAAAAGAACATCCCCGCTGCCGGATACTTTTCGACCCCAGCCACATGGTGCTCCAGCAGCTTAACTATCTGGAGTTTATTGATATTTATAAGGACATGATCAACATGTTCCACGTGAAAGACGCTGAATTTAATCCGACCGGTCGTCAGGGTATTTATGGTGGCTATCAGTCATGGGTTGATCGTGCAGGACGTTTTCGCTCATTGGGTGACGGCCAGGTGGATTTCCGGGCCATTTTCTCGAAGCTGACCCAATACGATTATGCTGGCTGGGCAACCCTGGAGTGGGAGTGCTGTCTGAAAAACCCGCTGGATGGTGCCAGAGAAGGGGCTGCGTTCATCCGCGACCATATTATTCACATTACCGATAAAGTCTTTGATGATTTCGCCGGTGCGCCGGTTAACCCTCAGCAAATCAACGCACTACTCGGCATTCGCTAAGCCACGACATTACAGGGAGTCCCCATGGAACAACAATACGGTGAGATCGCGCATGCGGATCTCAGGGCAGAACACGTCTATACGAAAGTGAACGGACAGCGCATCCATTGCGTCGTGGCGGGAAAAGGTCAACCGGTATTACTGATACCGGGCTGGCCGCAGACCTGGTATACCTGGCGCTATGTTCTTCAGGCGCTGGCGGCGGCGGGTTTTCAGGCGATAGCGGTCGACCCTCCGGGTATTGGTGAGTCCGATAAACCGCGCGACGGCTATGACACCGGACGTGTCGGTGCCATGCTGCATACCATGATGGCGCAGTGGGGTCATGCGCGTTATAGCATAGTGGGCCACGATATCGGCATGTGGGTTGGCTATGCCATAGCGAGCGATTTTCCTCAGGCAATAGAACGACTTGTGCTGACAGAAGCGGTGATCCCTGGACTGGCACCGCCACCACCGATTTTCGTCGCACCGGAAGAGAACATCTTTCTCTGGCACTTCATGTTCAATCAACTGGCGGATCTCCCCGAAACCCTGACCAGCGGGCGAGAATCACAGTATCTCAGCTATATTTTCGATCGCTGGTCGCATCGCCGTGAACAGGTCGCTGCAGAGGTGTATATCGCCGCCTATTCGACACCCGGCGGGCTGCGTGCGGGCTTCGACTATTATCGCGCTATCCCGGAAACCATCCGGCAGAACCAGCGCCGTGCGCAAACGCCTTTAACCATGCCGGTATTAACGGTGGGGGCCGAACATGCCACGCGCGATGCACCGCTGATAACCCTCCAGGGCAATGCCCTTGATCTGCGTGGCGAGACGGTGGCGGACTGCGGGCATTTTATTACCGAAGAGTGTCATGAGGCGTTTATTGGGCTGATCGTGCCCTTTCTCTCAGAGGGCAACGATCGTGCCGCTGGATAAACACATTGCTGACTTTCTGGCTGCATCATCGGGCGCGCCGCAACCGGCGTCGTTAGGTGACCTGCGTGCCGCCACCGAAGTAGATTTGTTGCGGCTGCAGGGAGAGGATGAATTAAGCGATGACATGCAGGACTATGTTGTCATCGCCGATGATGGTTACGCCATTTCCCTTCGTGCCTATAGCCCAGCTGCCTCAAACGCGGACATTGCGCAGCCTGCCATACTATTTGCTCACGGCGGTGGATGGTGTCTGGGGTCGCTGTCGCTCTATGATCGACCCTGTCAGGCACTGGCCAATGCCACTGGCAGGAAAATACTCTCCGTGGATTACCGTCTGGCGCCGGAGTTCCCCTTCCCAAGGCCGTTAGAAGATGTTTATCAGGCACTATACTGGGCCAGTGAACAGGCCGCGCTTCTGGGGATAGATGCGACCCGTCTGGCGGTGGGGGGCGACAGTGCAGGCGGAAATCTCGCTGCAGCGACAGCGCTGCTGGCCCGGGATCGCGGCGGACCTCACATTGAGCATCAGTTGCTGCTCTACCCGGCATTAAGTCGCGAAATGTCGACCGAAAGCTATTGTGAATATGCTGAAGGTTATTTTTTAACGCGTGATGCGATGGCGTTTTGCTGGGAAAACTATCTGGGAGACCGTCGTCATCCCTATGCCGAGCCGCTGCATATGGCCTCGCTGAGGGGGTTACCGCCAGCAACCCTCCTGAGTTGTGAATATGATCCCCTGCGCGATGAGGCTGAAGCGTATGCGCGACGGCTTGAGGAGGCGGGGGTGCCTGTGCGCTGTGAACGGTTGCCGGGAATGGTGCATGCCTGCATGCATATGTCAGGGTTAACGCCAGCCGCAGGGCGGTTGTTCGAACGGGCTTGTATATAGTTCAGAGTAGGCTCCGTTTTCCAAACGGAGCCCTTTATCTTTACCTCTCGCCTCCATGCCGCGATGCGGTATCGGTTAGTTCTGCAATATTGCCGGGGCAATACCCATTTTTGTTGTCAAAAATCGTTCCGGGAATATGCTTTCTGAAACAGATCAGCGAGGCGATAAAATGGACACGTTGCTTTTACCCGGCCAGAATCCCCGAGCCTGGGCGGAAACTATGATCAATCTGGAGGCCAGAAAACTGGTTAATACGGCCAACACGGTCGCGGCTATGCATCTTCAGGATGGTTTTATCCGGATTCAGTTTGTGGATGAGATAAGGGCATTCATCATGGCCCAGTTTGAGGCCGCACGCCGGGCAAAAACGGATGATGACTGTATGGCCTGCCTGCAGGCGTTGCGTGCAGAGAACACCAGTCTGCTTGAACAGTCCCATTCTCTCAAAACCGGCTATGCAAAACTCTATGCCGAGGTGAAGGTTGTCCGGCACGAGAACAAAATTGTAGGTTACATCATCTCAGCTGTTGACGTGGTGGTAGCCGGAGCGGCTATCTTTGGTGGGATCGTCATGATGTCCTCCATGACGCCGTTGGGGGTGGTGGCCGGTGCCGTGATTGTTGTTAACGGGCTTAACACTATTTCACGTGAAGCCGCACACAACCTGCTCGGTGATAAGCAGACGGAGGGAATTTTCGCTGACGGCTCAATGGAGGTCGCAGAATTCCTGGGCTTCAGCCGGCAGCAGGGGCTGGGGACCTACAAGGCTGTCACGCTCTTTAGTGAAGTCTACGGCGCGTATGGTCTGAGGCTGAAACCCGAAGCGCAACGGCTGTGGTACTGGACCAGGCCCGATTTCTTCAGGAAAGTATCCGATACGCCACGTCCCGCGATGGCGCTTAAAATTGCGGGATGGGGTGTTAAAGCCAAAGTGGCGCTTGATTTACTGACTATCGAGCCTTCCGGGAAATAGTCTTCTGCAGGCGGAATGCTTTCCAGCCCAGAGCTGGTGGAAAGGTCACCCAGGCAATGATCAGGACAACAAGGGAACTCATGCCCCCGGAAAGAATGTGTGTCCGGCTGCCAGCGATAAGGGTGACCAGCATAACCAGAACCAGCGCGACCGTGATCCATACCGAAACCCAGAAGCGCCGTGAGAGCGCATCGATGAGATGCTGCATTGTGCCTCCGGCTGCTGCGAGTCGGCCCTGTAAATTGTCTACTTCGCTTTTGCTGAAACCTGCCTCAAGCAGGTCTTTCTCACTGATAGCCATCACGTCCTCCCTAAACAGGCGAAAGTATACTGTATCAGACCAATAATCCCAGGTGGCCAGCGTAAGCAAAATAAAAGAAATTACGGAACATGAAATGCGGACAACTTTCCGTAGAAAGTCCCGAACATAAGGATACCGCAAACAGGAGGCTACCCGTAACGCTCGCGGTAATACTTCCCGTTTCTCAAACGGAACCGAGATAAGACAAAAAACCCAGCATAATAGCTGGGTTTCTGCATCATGCCGGTTCGAAAGGCAGAACTACGGCGTTTATCAGTGCGTCGCTTCACCAATCAGCGCGCCCGTGCCCGCGCCCACGGCTGCACCTTTCAGCACGCTCTTGCCGGTAACCGCCGCGGCGCCTGCGCCCACGGCAGCCCCTACGGCGCCGCCTTTACGCGCGGCTTTACCTTTGTCGCCGTTTTTGAACATGGCACCCGTGCCTGCGCCAACAACGGCACCGCCAACGGTGGATTTCAGATCTTTGCCCGTGGCCGCGCCAATGGCAGCGCCTGCTACCGCGCCAGCGGCGGTTTTATCGATGGCCATTCCCGAGGTGGAAAAAATGAGGGCGCTGATAACCAGCGTTGTTTTAATCAGTTTCATAACAGATCCTTTGTGACTGCTGTCGGTTGATACGTCGCTTCTCACTCTGAGGTGAGAAAAACGCACAGATAGTGCCAGCAATACCGGCTCAACCTTTAGGCCAATCATGCCCTGCGAAAGGATCTCGGTTGCCGGGCGGCGATCCGCCCGGCAGAACATTACGCCTGACGCTTATCTTCCGTATTGGTCTCGAAGTCGCTCGCCGCGTGGCGTTCGTGAAGCTGCTCGTTCAGCTCGCCGCTGGTGCGGTTAACGATGCGTCCGCGCTTAACGGCATGGCGGTTCGCCACGTCTTTCGCCCAGCGCTGCACGTTGGTGTACTTTTCTGCGTCGAGGAACTCAGCGGCGTTGTACACGCTGCCCAGCGCCACGCAGCCGAACCATGGCCAGATGGCGATATCGGCAATGGTGTACTCCTCACCCGCCACGTAGCGACCGCGCGCCAGCTGTTTATCCAGCACGTCGAACAGGCGTTTGGCTTCCATGGTAAAGCGGTCAATCGCGTACTCAATTTTCACCGGGGCATAGTTATAGAAGTGGCCAAAGCCGCCGCCGAGGAACGGCGCCGCGCCCTGCAGCCAGAACAGCCAGTTCAGCGTCTCGGTGCGTCCCGCCGGATCTTTCGGCAGGAAGTGGCCGAATTTCTCCGCCAGATAGAGCAGGATATTGCCGGATTCAAAGACGCGCGTTGGCGGGCTCGTGGAGTGGTCACGCAGCGCCGGGATTTTCGAGTTCGGGTTCACCTCCACGAAGCCGCTGGAGAACTGGTCGCCCTCGCCGATGCGGATCAACCACGCGTCGTACTCCGCGCCCGTCACGCCCAGCGCCAGCAGCTCTTCGAGCATGATCGTCACCTTCTGGCCGTTCGGTGTGCCGAGCGAGTAGAGCTGCAGCGGGTGAGAACCGACAGGAAGATCTTTCTCATGGGTCGCGCCGGAAATGGGGCGGTTGATGTTGGCGAACGCGCCGCCGTTGTTCTTTTTCCATTCCCACACTTTGGGTGGCTGATACGTGTTGTCTGACATGTTGGCCTGCCTTTTGAGTGATGTGTTGAGGCAGTGTAGCAGGAGATTTGTGAAGCGTTTAACGAACTGAGCGTAATCGATCTGCCGCTATTCCTTCCGGCGCTTATATATATCAAATCCGGCATAAGCTTAATCGAAAATCGCATTTTCATAATTAATGCGTAAACGGATAAAGCTGCATATGATGCTTCAACATAAATAAAAGATGCAGTCATAAACACTTTATAAGGCAAGGAGTTAGTGAGATGCGCAAGCTTCTGTTATCGGCAGTGGTTGTTTCGCTCGCGTTAGGCCTGGCGGGCTGTGATGATGCGAAAAATAAAGAGACAAATACGCCCTCAGCGGCAAAAAGCGATGCGCCAAAAGCGGGCGGTTCGCTGATTATCGGTATTACCTCCGGCGACCCGTTAGCTGTAAATCCGCTCTACGCCAGCGACCGTACCACGTTGACGATCATGCAGGCGCTCTATGCCCCGCTCTATAGCTTCAACAACGGTAAGATCGAATGGGGCCTGGCGGAAAGCCTGACGCCCTCTGCCGACAACCTCAGCTACACCCTGACGTTAAAACCCAACCTGAAATGGCAGGACGGCCAGCCGCTGACGGCGGACGACGTGGTCTTTACGTTCAACAAGTTGCTCGATGCCAAACAGCACAGCTTCTTCCGCAGCATGTTCACCTACGGCGATAAGCCGGTACAGGTGAGCAAGGTTGACGACCGCACCGTTAAGTTCACCTTACCGCAGGTCAGCGCGGCCTTTACCGGCACGCTGGTACAGATCTACCCGATCCCGCAGCACGTGTTCGCCAGCGAAGGCGACCTGGAAAAGAGCAGCAAAAACGATGCACCGGTCGGCTCCGGGCCGTTCAAATTTAAAGAGTACCGCGCCGGACAATATTACGCCCTGACCCGTTTTGACGATTACTGGAACGGCAAAGCGAAGCTAGATTCGGTGACCTACCGTTTCGCCAAAGACAGTAACGCCGCCAACCTTGCGCTGCAAAACGGTGAAATCAACCTCAAGATGGTTGACCCGCAGGATGTGAACCGCCTGAAAAATACCGGTAAGTTTGACTTCGTGGTCTATCCGGAAGGCCGTCTGGCCTATATGACGTTCAACCAGAACGTGCCGGTAATGAAGAGCAAAGAATTGCGTCAGGCCATTGCGTACGCCATCAACAAAGACGAGCTGACCCAGACCGCCTTTACCTCGCTGGACTACGCCAAACCGGCGACGTCCTTCCTGACGCCCGATACGCTTTACAAGACGGATGACGTCGAGCAATACACATTCGACCTGCAAAAAGCTAAAGAGCGGCTTAAAGCGTCCGGCGCGCCGGACAACCTCAAGCTGCGCCTGGCGTATGTGAATACCAACAAAACCCAGGAGAGCATGGCGCTCTACATTCAGCAGGCGCTGAAGGGCATTGGGGTGAACGTGGAGCTGATGCCGCTGGACTCCAACGCCATGTCCCAGCGCAGCCTCGATATGAACAACACCGCGTGGGAGCTGAACCTGGGCGGCTACATCATGGGCTCAGAGCCGGACGGCTACAAATCGCTGTTCATGAGCAACGAAGCCTATAACTACGCGCACTACAAAAATCCGCAGTTTGATGCCCTGTGGGATAAAGGCGCCGTGGAAACCGACGCCGCGAAACGTGCCGATATCTACAAGCAAATTCAGCAGATCGTGGCGAACGACATGACGTACTACCCGATCGCCTATACCAATGCGACCGTCGCGGTAGACAAGCGTTTCGGCGGCACCCAGGAAGCGGAGCCGAAACCGGTCTATCTGTTCCAGGATCTGTCAAAAATCTATCAGAAATAAGCGATTGCCCCGGCCGTCGGGTCGGGGCCTTGGTAAGGGCATGTCGTGAACACACTTCTCACGCGTCGGCTGCTGCAGCTGCTGCCGATGCTGTTCTTTATTTCGCTGGTGGCGTTTTTGCTGGTCAAGCTCGCGCCCGGCGATCCGGTGGCGGCGTACATCACGCCGCGCATGGCTCCGGAAGATATCGAACGTATTCGCCAGAGCCTGGGGCTGGATAAGCCGCTGGTCACGCAGTACGTTCTGTGGCTGAAGAACGTCCTGCGGGGCGATCTCGGCTATTCGCTGATTTACCACCGCCCGGTGCTGGAGATGATCGGCGAACGCATTCCGGCCACCCTGGGGCTGATGGGCGCGTCGCTGCTGCTGGCGATCGTGCTGGCCATCCCGCTGGGCCTGCTGGCGGGGGCATTTAAGCACCGCTGGCTGGATCACCTGCTGAACCTGTTCGCCTATATCGGCATCTCGGTGCCGATTTTCTGGTTCGGCATCTTGCTCATTACGGTCTTTGCCGTGCAGCTTAACTGGTTCCCCAGCATGGGGATGCGCACCATCGGCATGGAGGATAATACGCTGGACGTGCTGCGCCACGGCGTGCTGCCGTGTATTGCCCTCACGTTCTACAACCTCTCCAGCTACGTGCGCTACATCCGCTCCAACACCATCTCGCAGCTCTCGGCCGACTACGTGCAGACCCAGCTGGCTTACGGCGCCACGCGTTCCAGCATTCTGTTCCGCCACGTGCTGAAAAACGTGCTGCTGCCGGTGATCACCCTGTTTGGGCTGTCGTTCGGTGAGCTGATTGTGGGGGCCTACGTGACGGAAAGCGTCTTCTCCTGGCCGGGGATGGGGCTGCTCGGGATCCAGTCGATCGCCTCGCTGGACTACCCGCTGATCATGGCGATCATCATGCTCTCGTCGATGATGCTGATCGTCGGTAACCTGATCGCCGATCTGCTTTATCGCTTCGCCGATCCCCGCATTCGTACGCTGAGGTAACCCGCATGAGCAGACGCTGGAAGCAGGTTCGTCACCAGCTGCGCCGCAACCGTCCGGCGCAGTTCTCCCTGTTTGTGCTTTTTATTTTCGTTGTTGCCGCGCTCTGTGCGGGCTTGAGTCCGTACGATCCGGATCGGATGGCGCTCGGCGCACGCACGCTGCCGCCGGATGCCGCACACTGGTTCGGCACCGACGAGTACGGGCGCGACTACTTCACCCGCGCGCTGTATGGCGGCCAGATCTCCCTGATGGTCGGTTTTCTCGCCATGCTCTTTTCCACGCTTATCGGCACGGTGGTGGGAACGGTGAGCGGCTACTTTGGCGGCTGGCTGGACAACCTGATGATGCGCGCCGTGGATATCCTGATGGCCATTCCGGCCTTCTTCCTGCTGCTGGTGGTGAATGCGTACCTCAAGCCGGGCGTGGATAACATCATTCTGATCATCAGCCTGCTGACGTGGATGAACATGTCGCGGCTGGTGCGCGCAGAAACCCTGTCGGTGAAAGAGCGCGAGTATGTGCTTTATGCCCGCGCATCGGGGGAGCACCCGCTGCGCATTATCGTGCGCCACATTATTCCCGGCGTGCTGCCGACCATTATCGTGGCCGCCACGCTCAATATCGCCTCGGCCATTCTGATGGAGTCGACGCTCAGCTTCTTAGGGCTCGGCGTGCAGGCACCGGCGGCGTCGTGGGGAAGCATGCTCAACAACGCCCAGTCTTATATTGGCGAAGCGTCGTGGCTGGCGATGTTCCCCGGCATCCTGATCCTGCTGACGGTGTTCAGCTTTAACGTGCTGGGCGATGTGTTCCGTACCGCCTTTGAGCCAGGAGCGAATCGCGATGAGTAGCTTATTAGCGCTGGAGAACCTGCAAACCACCTTCCGCACCCGCGAGGGCGAGGTTCACGCGGTGCGCGGCGTGAGCTTTCAGGTTCAGCCGGGGGAACTTGTCGGCATCGTCGGCGAGTCGGGCTGCGGGAAAAGCGTCACCTGTAAGTCGATCATTCAGCTTCTGGGGAGCAACGGACGGATAACCGGCGGCAGCATTCGCTTCCAGAATGACGATCTGGCGCAGAAAACGCCCGCGCAGATGCGCGCCATTCGCGGCAACGAGATCGCGATGATTTTTCAGGATCCGATGACCGCCCTGAACCCGGTGCTGACCATCGGCAAACAGATGACCGAGATCCTGATGCGCAACAAAGGACTCACCAAAAAAGCGGCCAAAGCGGCGGCGATCGCCATGCTGGAACAGGTGGGGATTGCCGAGGCGGAACGCCGATACGACCAGTATCCCCACGAGTTCAGCGGCGGGATGCGCCAGCGGGTGATGATCGCCATTGCGCTCTCCTGCAACCCGAAGCTGCTTATTGCCGATGAGCCGACCACCGCGCTGGACGTTACCATTCAGGCGCAGATCCTGCGTCTGCTGAAAAGCCTGCAACAGCAGACCCAAACCGCGATTCTGCTGATCACCCACGATCTCGGCGTGGTGGCGCAGGTCTGCAGCCGCGTGGTGGTGATGTACGGCGGGCTGGTGATGGAGGAGGGGAGCGTGGAGGACATTTTTTATCGCCCTGCGCATCCTTATACCCAGGGGCTGCTGGCCTCGCTGCCGCGCCCGGATGAGGTCAACCAACGTTTATCGCCCATTGAAGGCGCGCCGCCTGGCCTGCTTAACCCGCCGCCGGGCTGTCCGTTCGCCGAACGCTGCCCGAAACGCATGCCCCAGTGTGAACGGCAGCCCGCTTTTTACGCCATGGGTGAAGGCCATCGCGCCGCCTGCTGGCTATGGGCCGATAAGGAGATTCAGGCATGAGTGAACAACAGGCCCCTTTAGTAAGCGTGCGCGATCTGCGCAAGCACTATCCGCTTAACGGCGGTTTGCTGCGTAAAGGCGCGGCGGTGAAGGCGGTTGATGGCGTGAGCTTTGATATCCAGCCCGGCGAGACGTTTGGCCTGGTGGGGGAATCCGGCTGCGGGAAATCCACCCTCGGGCGCGCCATCCTGCGCCTTTTCGATATCACCGCGGGCGAGATCCACTTTGCCGGACAGGCGATTGCCCACGCCCGCGAAAAAGAGCTCAAGCCGCTGCGTAAGCGGATGCAGGCGATTTTTCAGGATCCTTACTCCTCGCTCAACCCCGGCATGACGGTGCGGCAGCTGGTGGCCGAGCCGATGCAGATCCACGGCTACAGCCGTGAAGAACAGCGCGAACGAACGGAAACGCTGCTCTACAAAGTGGGGCTTAAGCAGGAACACCTTGAGCGGTTTCCGCATGAGTTCAGCGGCGGGCAGCGCCAGCGCATCAGTATTGCCCGCGCGTTGTCCGTGCGTCCTGAATTTGTGCTGTGCGATGAGCCGCTCTCGGCGCTGGACGTCTCGGTGCAGGCGCAGGTGGTGAATATTCTGCAGGACCTGCAGCAGGAGCTGGGGCTGACCTATCTGTTCATCGCCCACGATCTCTCGATGGTGCGCCATATCTCCAGCCGCATTGGGGTGATGTACCTCGGCAAACTGGTGGAGGTGGCCCCGGCGAATGAGCTGTATCAGCGTCCGGCGCACCCTTATACCCGCGCGCTGCTGGCGGCGGTTCCCCAGCCCGACCCGCGGATTCGCAACCTCGAAGACGCAACCCTGCGCGGCGAAATGCCCGGCCCTACGTCCGCGCTGCCGGGCTGTAAGTTCTGCAGCCGCTGCCCGCACGCCATGCCGGTTTGCCAGACGCAGGAGCCTGCCATGCAGGAGATCGCGCCAGGGCATTTCGCGGCGTGCTGGCTGTTTAAGATGTGAGCCTTAAACGTGTAGGGTGGCGCTTCGCTTACCCGACCTACAGGGTTTTGCGTTTTGTCGGCCGGGTAAGGCGAATTATTTACCACGCAGGTGTATGATAAACGCTCCTCTGTCAGGTTAATTACAACGTGCAGACGACGACAACCCATAAAAATTGCCGCCTGCCTGTTTTAGGTTGGATACATGCGTAAAGGAACGTTAAGCAGTGATGCGCCATTCGGGACATTGTTAGGCTATGCGCCCGGTGGCGTGGCGATTTACTCTTCAAATTACGGCAGTCTGGACCCGCGAAACTATCCGGAAGATGCGGATTTCCGCAGCTATATCGGCAACGAATACATGGGCCACAAGTGGCAGTGCGTTGAGTTTGCCCGCCGTTTCCTGTTCCTCAACTATGGCTTCGTGTTTACCGACGTCGGTATGGCGTGGGAAATTTTCTCTCTGCGCTTTTTGCGTCAGGTGGTGAACGATAACATTCTGCCCCTTCAGGCGTTTGCCAACGGCTCAAAACGCGCGCCGCGCGCCGGGGCGCTGCTGATCTGGCAAAAGGGCGGCGAGTTTCACGAGACCGGCCACGTGGCGGTGATCACCCAGCTTCTGGACGATAAGGTGCGTATCGCCGAGCAGAACGTGATTCACTCCCCGCTGCCGCTCGGGCAGCAGTGGACGCGCGAGCTGCGCCTGAGCGTGGAGAACGGGTGTTACACCCTCCACGACACCTTCAGCGACACGGAAATTCTCGGCTGGATGATCCAGACCGACGACACAGAACACAGCATTCCGCAGCCGGAAATCGACGGCGAACTGCTGAAAATCAGCGGCGCGCGGCTGAAAAACACACGTCAGTTCGACGGGAAATGGCTCAACGAAAATGACGCGCTGCAGCAGGCGTATATCCGCGCCAACGGTCACGTGATCAACAAAGATCCCTGCCAGTACTTCACCATTACCGAAAGCGCCGAGCAGGAGCTGATCAAAGCCACCAACGAGTTGCACCTGATGTACCTGCACGCGACGGACAAGGTGCTGAAAGACGACAGCCTGCTGGCGCTTTTCGACATCCCGAAAATCCTCTGGCCGCGCCTGCGCCTCTCCTGGCAGTGGCGTCGTCACCATATGATCACCGGTCGTATGGATTTCTGCATGGATGAGCGCGGCATCAAGGTCTACGAGTACAACGCGGACTCCGCGTCCTGTCATACCGAGGGCGGGCTTATCCTTGAGGAGTGGGTGAAAAACGGCTATCGCGGCAACGGGCATAACCCGGCGGAAGGCCTGCTGGAAGAGCTGACCGGTGCCTGGAAGCACAGCCACGCCCGGCCGTTCGTGCACATCATGCAGGACAACGATGTCGAAGAGGACTATCACGCGCTCTTTATCCAGCGTTCTCTGCTGCAGGCCGGGTTTGAAACCAAAATTCTGCACGGGCTTGGTGCCCTGAGCTGGGACGCCGCTGGGCAGCTAATTGACGACGAAGGCCGCCACGTCAACTGCGTGTGGAAAACCTGGGCGTGGGAGACGGCGATTGAACAGATCCGCGAGGTCAGCGAAACCGAATACGCCGCGGTGCCGATCCGCACCGGGCATCCTGAAGGCGAAGTGCGCCTGATTGACGTCCTGCTGCGCCCGGAGGTGCTGGTCTTTGAACCCCTGTGGACCGTTATTCCCGGCAACAAGGCGATTCTCCCGGTGCTGTGGCAACTGTTCCCGAACCACCGTTACCTGCTCGACACCGATTTTGAGGTCAACGATCTGCTGAAGCAGACCGGATACGCCGTTAAGCCGATTGCCGGACGCTGCGGCAGCAATATCGATCTGATCAGCGCCCAGGACGAACTGCTGGATAAATCCAGCGGCAAGTTTGTTGACCGCAAAAACATCTACCAGCAGCTGTGGTGCCTGCCGAAGGTCGACGGCAAGTACATACAGGTCTGTACCTTTACCGTGGGCGGGAACTACGGTGGGACCTGCCTGCGCGGCGATGACTCGCTGGTGGTGAAGAAAGAGAGCGATATTGAGCCGCTGATCGTGGTTAAAGATAAGTAGCTCTTACCCGCAATAAAAAAGCCCCCGCAGGGCATCCTGCGGGGGCTTTTCGTTACTGTTCTTCCTCTTCCTGCCCGTTGATTTTCAGATCGATGATGCGGCCAATCTGGTCATGATAGACCGTCAGCAGGTTGTACTGGCTCATCTCGGAGATGATCTGCGGTGAAACATTAAAGCTGCGGGCCAGCTCTTCCTGGTGAAAATAACCCGGCTGACGCCGCCTCGCGTGGGCCCGACGGCGATTGTACTGATACCACAAAATCAGCAGCCAGCCGTTGAGCGCGGCGAACAGCAGGTAGAGCAACACCGTATTAAAGGACGCAATAATCACGCTCCAGCGGTGGTCGCTCTCCTCGGTGAGCTGCATCCAGAGCCGGGCATACAGGAAAAACAGAAAGCCTCCCCACGCCACCAGCGTTAACGCGGCATCGAAAAGACGTGGCAACAGCCGATGTTCGGTCAGAATTAAGGTATTTTCGTTCATTAAATGCGTCCTTTTCCCCGGTCCGGACTGATCCAGCGCGCGCGGGCGCGCTGGCGTTTAAGCATGACTTTTGGAAACGCGACGAGGGTGGTGAACAGGCCGATCATCCAGTACACCATCGGGAACCAGATCACCCAGAAAAGCGAGCTGGCCACCTTCCGTTCATAGCGCCGCTCGATGTACAGGCTGACCAGGAACTGCAGCAGGCACATCACCCCCAGCAGCAGCCCGGTAAACGCTGGGGGAAAGAGGCTCTCAACGGTCAGGTTCGCGGGAAGCGGGGCGATATGGCTGAGGATGAACAGCAGCACCGTCATGGCGTAGGCGAAGGCCCACAGCGTTGACAGGGCATACTCAAGAAACAGGGGCCACATGCGGTGATGCTCCCAGCGCACTATCTTGCGAAGGTTGACCAGAAACACCTCCGCACCGCCCTGGGCCCAGCGCAGACGCTGTTTCCACAGGCCCTTCAGCGTCTCCGGCATCAGGATCCAGCACAGCGCCCGCGGCTCGAAAAAGATATCCCAGTGGCGCAGCTGCAGCTTCCAGCTGATGTCGATGTCTTCGGTGATCATGTCCGGGCTCCAGTACCCGACGTCCGCCAGCGCCTGTCGGCGAAAGGCGGCGATGACGCCCGAGACGGTAAAGACCCGGCCATAGATCCGCTGCGTCCGCTTGATGAGCCCGATAATCGATGAGAACTCGCCCACCTGAATGCGGCCAATCAGCGTGGAGCGCGTGCGGATACGCGGATTCCCGGTGACCGCCCCGACGTGGGGATACTGAATCAGCGGGGCCACCAGATACGCTGCCGTATCGCGGTCGAGCAGGGCGTCGCCGTCAATGCAGACCAGCAGATCGCCCCGGGCCGCCGCTGCCCCGGCTTTGAGCGCCAGCGCTTTCCCCTGGTTTTCCGCGAGATTAATCACCCGCAGGCGCGGATGTTCCTGCGCCAGCGCATGCAGCACCTGCGCCGTGTTGTCAGACGAGCCGTCGTTGATGGCGATAACTTCGATATTTTCATACCGCTGATCCAGCGCGGCGCTGATGGTCTCCCGGGCATTCCTTCCCTCGTTGAAGCAGGGGATAAGAATGGAGATGAGCGGCTCACCGGCGAGCGTCGGGGCGGGCGTCTCTTTATCCCACGACCAGTGGCGTTCAAGCTGAAACCAGAAATAGAGCCCGCCGGTTATCCAGAGCACGGACATGAACAGCGGCCAGAAGAACACAAAATCCAGAATCAGCTCGCCGGTAAAGAGGGCGGCCACGCCTAACGGCAACCCGAATACCAGACATAAAATGGAAAAGGCGATAATGCGATCAGTCATTGTCAGGGTACCAGTACGAAGAAAATACAGGCCTGATGTGTGAGATATCAGGTTGGTTGTTGATAAAATCGTCGGGGTAGTAGCCATAGTTTTTGACGCCGTTCAGCTGGAGCACGCGCATCCACTGTGCCAGCTGGCTGTCGGAGACGGCGCGCTGCGGTTTCCCATCCCAGTCCCTGGCCTGCAGCTCGAAAATGGTTTTATCGAGCGCGCCGGTACGCGCGGCGACCGCGTTAACCAGACGCGTCAGCCAGGCATCACTTTCGTCTGCCGGGACGGACTCCATCAGCGGCATGGCCATCGGCACCGTCCAGTCATACTCCGCCAGAAAATCGTCAAGATTCTGCGCGAACCACGCTTCGCTTTCGGGCTGCAGTATGGGCAAGGCGAACATGTTGCGCGCGGTTTTTATCTGCGGGCCACGGATGTGCTTCACCGCGAGGCTCAGGGCGTGGGTAAACCCGATAAGCGTCTGGCTTTTCTGACGTGTTGTGCTCTGAGGGCTATCGTCCACGTCGGTCAGCACCGCATCGTCATGGAACAAGATCCCGTTGAAGCTGGCATAGCGGGCCAGATCTTCATAGATGTCCGTCACCTGCTGGCGCACCTGCGGGTCCCACGGGGAGAGCCGGATATAGGGATCGGTGGCTTCGCACAGCTGGCCTGACGAGCGGTCCCGACGCTGCACGCGCGGCAGGGCAGGATCGAGATCGAACGAGAGCACCGGCATCCACGCGAAGACTTTCACGCCCGCCCGGGTTTGCAGCTGCCAGGAGACAAAATTAAAGAGATCGGCCCGGACCGGCAGCTGGCGGTTGGGGAAATAGAGCGCCCTGATCCTGCCGTCGCCCTGCGGGTCGGCAAACGCCTGCAGGAAAACATGGCTAATTTTCATGTCGTAGACCCGCTGGATCAGCCTGTTGATATTTTGCGTCTGCTGGGCTGGATCGGGATCGTAAACGTAGTCGAGATCGACGTGCATGACGCGCACGGGTTCGCGCTCCTGAACCTGGCTGACCGTACTGGCAAACGCCTTAAGCGAGGGATTGCCGGCGATTAGCAGACGGGGGATATTGCCCAGCTCCTGCACGTTCCCCAGCCCGTCCTCAAGGGTAAAGGCCAGCTGATAACCCTGCTGTCTGGCGATGGCGAGCGACGTGCCGTTGGCGGCACCGTAGGGCCAGACCCAGGCGCGCGGCGCCTTGCCCGTCACCTGCGTGATTTTTTCAGTCACTTTGCGAACGTCATCGCCGATCCGCTGGTTGAACTGCCGATCGGTTTCATAGCGGCCCGTCGCTTTATCGTAAAAGCGGTTGGCGATGGCGGGTTCGCGGCTGCCCTGCGGGTTGGCAACAATGCCGTAATGCGAGGCCCAGGTGTGCGAACCGATCTCAATCAGCGGAGACCGGCTGAGCTCGCGCACCATATCCCACGTCGCGAAACGATCGCGGGCCGTCATCAGACCGCCGAAGTTAACTTTTTGATTTTCCGGCGTATCCACCCAGCTGCCCACCGGCGCCCAGAGCGCAGGGACGTTCCACGCCTGAAGCAGTGGCCAGACGCGGGTGTAAAAGCTGCTGTAGCCGTCGTCAAAGCTGAGCAGAACGGCTTTGGGCGGCAGCGTTTTTTTTCCGTCATGGGCATCCAGAATGTCCTGCACGCTGATGACGTGATAACCGTTGTGCAGCAGCCAGCCGATCTGCTCGTTTAGCGCGCTGGTGCGCACGGAGAGGTAGCGCTGATCGGCGGCATCGTCTTCGACGTCGTGGTAGGCCAGCACCAGAAACTGGTTCTGCGGCCAGGGTTTGCTCGCCTCCAGCTGCGGCCGATCTTTGGGCGCAATAAACGAAAATGCCTGCGCGCAGGCATTTGCGCTGAGGCAGAGCCAGCCGATGAGTATCAGGCTCGTGGAAAAACGTGTGTTCATCTTCATCATCCTTAAAAGCGTAAAGTCGCATCAAACGTGACGGAGAGGTTGCTCTCGCGTTTGCCGTCGTAAGGGCGCTTGTCCCAGTTCAGCATCACGCCGGTATCCATGACGTTGTTCCACTGAACGCGTTGTCCGTAACCCAGCAGAGCGATGGCGCCAGCGGACTGATTTTTCTGCCAGTAGCGGCCGCCTCCCGCCACGAACTGCTGGCTCCAGAGGGTGTCGTAATGGCGATACATCTCATGGTCAACGGCCAGGGCGGCCGTCACGGAAAGATCCCGTGCCGGGTTGTAATAGAGGGTGTCCCGCAGGCTGTTTTTGCTGGCGGCGATCCCCGGTTCGAGATCCAGCGTCAGGGACGGGGTCTGCCAGAGACGCTCCTTGCCCGTGAGGGTGTATTCCTGTCGGCGGTTATGATCCGAGAAGCGGCTGAGGGCGGCGCTGAACTGATACTCACGGCGCTCGTTTTGATACCAGCGCACGCCGCCTTCCCCCCGGTTGGCGCTGATCCCGTTGCGTAACGCCCGCAGGGGCGTGGTGCGCGACAGGCGCTCAAGGCTGCCGCTGACCTGCCAGCTATCGGTGAGGCTGTACGTCGTTGAGAGGCGAGCGCCCGGCTTGTTCGCGCCGTGATAGCGGTTGCTTGAGAGCTCGGCTTCGAGCTGGAGATCGCGTGGCCGCCATTCGATGCCGCCCAACAGGTGACGGCTGGAGCCTTTGCCTTCATCGAAATTGCCCTCTGCATAGCGGGTGCCGGCAAACAGCCGCCAGTTATCCGCTACGGGCGGGCCATAGAGCATGGCGTCCCAGTTGAGATCGTGCGTCCCGCTGACGGGGTTATCGGAGTGCAAACCCTTGCTCGCGTTGAGGCGCAGCTCGGACATATGGTGGACGGTGCGGAGCCTGTCCAGACGCCTGGCGCTGCGATCGCGCGGCGCGCGGGCAACGACGTCGTCGGCCAGTAAATCCATCTGCCGCCACTCCTGCAGATCCATGGCGACGTAAGCCTGCTGCTGCTCAAGCTCCAGATTCGAGGGCTCCAGCGCCTCCGCCATTTTCAGCGTTTGCTCGGCCGCGCGCGGCAGGCCTCGCGCCTGAAGCAGGGTGGCGTAGTCAATCTGCAATCCCTGATTGCCCGGCGCGGTTGCTGCCAGACGTCGCGCCAGCTTTTCGGCTTCCGGCAGGGCATTCGTCGCCAGCAAATAGTTAAAACGGAGCGACTGACCGGTAAGCCACCGATCGTTCGGCTGAGGGGTAGGGGAACCGAAATCGTAACGGGTCCAGGAAACGTTGCGGGTCTGGCGCTCTGCATACCGGCGGGCGGACGGATACTCTCCCGTATCCAGCCAGGCGTAGAAAAGCGCGTGCTCCTCGTCCTGCGGATCGGATGCGTACTGCGGATAGCGTTGCAGAAGCGCGAAGGCGGCGGCAGCGTTTTTCTCCTGCAGATATGCGGAGATCACCCAGCCGATTGCCCAGCCCGGCACCGGATGCCGGGCTGCCGTCAGATCCTGATATTCGCTGATGACCCGCGGGTAATCGGCATGGGCATACAGCGCGCCGAGCCGGTCGATACGCGCAAGCACGACGTCTTCCGCCGCCTGCGGCTCGCTCTGCCAGCGAGAAAGCAGCGCGTCGTAACGATTCAGCGCGGATTGCGCAAGCTGCAGGCGCTCCTTTTCTGTTCTGCCCGGCACGTCTGCAAGGCGAACGCTTTCGGCGGCGGCATTCAGCTCAAGACGACGACGCTCCGCGGGGGCTAGCGCCACCTTTTGTGAAAGCAGGAGCGCGGGGGTATTGACCCGGTTATCCGTTAGCGCGTCGACCCGCTCGCGGAGAAGCGCGTGATTTTCTGGCGCGACATACAGCGCGCGCGTGTCGGCTAAAAGCCGATCCCAGCTTTTTCCCTGGCGTAGCCAGACGTATGCCAGCGTCTGAAGATGCGCCTGCGAGGGGGCCTCCGCCACCAGCCGTCGGGCCTCCTGAAGGGCAAGCGTATCTTTACGGGCATCGGCCAGGGTTTTGATATAGCCGATACGATAATCGTCGTTATCCGGCGCAAGGCTGCGCGCTTCTTTCCAGAGCGCCAGAGCGGGCTCCCACGCTTTCTGATTTCGTCTGGCCTGCGCGACAGCCGCAACGCCGCGGGCGGGCAGCGGCATATAAATGCTGTAGCGCTGCCAGACCTGAATAACCTCGTCATCATGACCTGCCCAGGCCGCCACCTGTAACCAGTCCGCAACGTGCTCGGGCGTCAGGGCATGCTGCTGCTGATAGCGCTGAAGATAATCGAGAAACGACGTGTAATTACCGTTACGCGCCTGTTGAATCTGTTGCTCATAAACGGATTCCGTCGCCTGAACCAGAACAGGAAAGAGCAATAACAGAAACAATAATGTTGGGGTGCGATAAAAGAATAATGTACTGAAGCGAAGCGATCTTTCCATATCTATTTGCCATTTGTTTATCATGAATCCATTGCATAACACGGCTGCCTTTTAACTCTGCGTTAAAGGCCATAAATGAGAACATTAAATCTGAATGCAGTAACGTTAAGGGGTACTTACTTAAAGGTAATTATGGCGCCTCATCTTAGTGGACTGGATGGGAGGTAATGTACACCCGATATGTTGCCCGATAAATATGCTGAAAAGCGGCTGTGTCGTTTTGAGATAATTCTGTAATGAGCAGATTTTTGTGTTTATTTTGAATTGAGTGATTAATTGTAATTCATTGAAATATAATGATTTTATTTTTATTGTGACAGTTTTGTATATATTTTTAATGACGCTTGCTAGCCTCAATTAAAGTACTTTCTGGTGCATGTTTGGGAAGTTTCATGACAAAAATTCTTAATGTTTAGGGAAGTTGCGATTAAGTGGTCCGCAGCTCCCGATATGACGCCCCAAACCGTCCTTTATCGACGTCCTGTGGCTCAATTTTCCAATTTTCAGCCCAAAATCGTCTCTTCGTGGCTGATTTTGGCCCTG
>NZ_JBMKHT010000012.1:0-103614 GCF_049238165.1 Enterobacter cloacae complex sp. IR5422
GAAAGCATCTAAGCACGAAACTTGCCCCGAGATGAGTTCTCCCTGAGACTTTAAGTCTCCTGAAGGAACGTTGAAGACGACGACGTTGATAGGTCGGGTGTGTAAGCGCAGCGATGCGTTGAGCTAACCGATACTAATGAACCGTGAGGCTTAACCTTACAACGCCGAAGATGTTTTGGCGAAGAGACAGATTTTCAGCCTGATACAGATTAACAGAATTTGCCTGGCGGCTTTAGCGCGGTGGTCCCACCTGACCCCATGCCGAACTCAGAAGTGAAACGCCGTAGCGCCGATGGTAGTGTGGGGTCTCCCCATGTGAGAGTAGGGAACTGCCAGGCATCAAACAAGTGAAGAGGCCATCCGAAAGGATGGCCTTTTTGCGTTTCTGCGCCAAAAAACGGTAGGCCGGGTAAGGCAAAGCCGCCACCCGGCAAGTCAGACCGCACTCCACGCCACAATAAACTGCGCAATCCCGTCCACATCATTTAAATCCAGCACCGGAACCTCAAGTTCCACTGCCACATCGCTGGCCACCGCAATCACATGCTCATCCAGCGTTAACTCGCTCAAATCATGCCCGGCATCGCTTCTGAAAAGTAGGATCTTAGGCACGGCCTCATGCTTAAATCCCTCAACCAGCACCAGATCCAGCGTGGAGTGATCCATCCGGCTAACGAGATAAGCGAGATTCAGCGGCGCCTCATCCGGCGTTTCTGTCATTAACGCCCAGCGCTGAGGACTTGCTACCATCGTTTGTGCTGCTCCGGCCTTACGCAGCTCATAGCTGTCTTTTCCGGGCGTATCAATGTCCATGTTGTGATGACTATGCTTAATCAAACCAGGGCGAAGCCCTCTGGCACAAAGCGCAGGAGTGAGCTTTTTCAACAGCGTGGTTTTCCCGGTCCCACTCCAGGCGGAAATGGCTACAACAGGTATCATCTTTTCTCCTGCATCATCTGCAAATCTTCACTCGTATTTACGTTCACAAACGCTGATTTCACATCGCTAAAATCAACGGAATGGCCGCCAGACTCACGCATAAAGACCATCACTCTGCGCTCTCCCGCGGCCAGGTAGGCCTGCAGAGCAGGCGCTAGCGATCGATGCATCAACGCGACAGCAGGATGGTCACGTTCGCCGTCATGCACCCAAACCACAGGCGCTGTACCACGAAGCAGGAACAGACGCTCGACAAGACAGGACGGAATAAACGGGGTATCGCAGGGGCAGAAGATAAACCACTCACCCTGCGACTGTTGCATGACCGAAAGCATACCGGCAAGCGGGCCCGGGTAATTCTCAAGGCTATCCTGATAAACGGCGTAGCCGCTGCGCCGGTAAGTGTCGATATGCCGGTTAGCGCTGATGGCTATAGTCGTCACCTGACCTGCGAGCGTATCGGCGACATGCTGCCACAAGGATTTTCCATTAAGAAGCTGAAGCCCCTTATCTTTTCCGCCCATTCGCGTTGCTCTGCCGCCTGCCAGAACGACCCCGATGATTTCCTGGCTAACATTCACGAATATCGCCTCTTTTATTGTGGGATTGACCCTGCTAACGTGTCACTCTAAATGAAAGGAGCACCACCATGAAATGTAAACGTCTGAATGAAGTTATTGAACTCCTCCAGCCCGCCTGGCAAAAAGAGCCAGAGCTCAATCTGATGCAATTTTTACAGAAACTGGCAAAAGAGTCAGGTTTTGACGGCGATCTGGCAGACCTTTCTGACGACATCCTGATCTACCACCTTAAAATGCGCGACTCTGCCAAAGATGCTGTTATTCCTGGTATTCAGAAAGATTATGAGGAAGATTTTAAGACTGCATTGCTGCGCGCCCGAGGCGTAATTAAAGAGTAAAAGCTTGTAAGCGGCGGCACCGAAATCGCCACAAGATGATATCCTGAATCATTCGTATAATTTCCGGATGATCGGATGAACGACCAGGCTTTTACTTTCCAGACATTACACCCGGACACCATTATGGATGCCCTGTTTGAACAGGATATTCGGGTGGATTCCGGGCTAACACCGTTAAACAGCTACGAAAACCGCGTCTATCAATTTCAGGACGAGGATCGTCAGCGCTATGTCGTAAAATTCTATCGTCCTGAACGCTGGTCCGCTGAACAAATTCAGGAAGAGCATCAGTTCGCTCACGATCTGCTGGATGACGATGTCCCCGTTGCCGCACCGCTGAAATTCAATAACCAAACGCTCCTTACGCACGAAGGGTATTACTACGCAGTATTCCCAAGTCTGGGTGGCCGTCAGTTTGAAGCGGATAATATCGATCAGATGGAGTGGGTTGCCCGCTATCTTGGGCGTATACACCAGACGGGACGCAAAAAAGCCTTTATTGCCCGCCCGACTATGGGGATTCAGGAATACCTTCTTGAACCGCGCACAATATTCGAAACGTCTGCAATGATCCCCGCAGCGCTAAAGGATGATTTCCTCAACGCCACCGATAAGCTTATTGCTGCAGTGAAAACCTGCTGGCGTGATGATATTTCCGTCCTGCGCCTGCATGGCGATTGTCACGCCGGGAATATTCTCTGGCGTGACGGCCCGCTGTTTGTCGATCTCGATGATGCGCGTATGGGGCCAGCGGTTCAGGACCTGTGGATGCTGCTGAATGGCGACAAAGCCGAGCAACGCATGCAGCTTGAAACCATTATTGAAGCTTATGAAGAATTTAGCCCGTTTAATTCAGACGAAATTGCCCTGATTGAGCCTTTACGTGCGATGCGTTTTGTTTATTATCTCGCATGGTTAATCAGGCGTTGGGACGATCCGGCATTTCCTCGTAATTTCCCGTGGCTTACCGGAGAGGATTACTGGCGTAGCCAGATATCTACATTTACTGAGCAGGTTAAGGTTCTTCAGGAGCCCCCTCTGCAATTAACGCCGATGTATTAATGGACACACCCAGGAGAGAGTTAATCATGAAAAAAATTTGGCTGGCGCTGGCAGGTATGATTCTGGCATTTAGCGCTTCTGCTGCACAGTTTACCGACGGCAAACAGTACATCACGCTGGAGAAGCCGGTCGCTGGCGAGCCACAGGTACTGGAGTTCTTCTCGTTCTATTGCCCACACTGTTACCAGTTCGAGCAGGTGTTGCATGTCTCTGACAACGTGAAGAAAAAGCTGCCGGAAGGCACAAAAATGACCAAGTACCACGTCGAGTTCCTGGGCCCATTGGGTAAAGACCTGACTCAGGCATGGGCGGTGGCGATGGCACTGGGCGTAGAAGATAAGATCACTTCGCCAATGTTTGAAGCCGTACAGAAAACCCAGACCGTTCAGACCACTGCGGATATCCGTAAAGTGTTCGTTGATGCCGGCGTGAAAGGTGAAGAGTACGATGCCGCATGGAACAGCTTCGTGGTGAAATCACTGGTTGCCCAGCAGGAAAAAGCGGCTGCTGACCTCCAGCTTCAGGGCGTTCCGGCGATGTTTGTTAACGGCAAATATCAGCTGAACATGCAGGGCATGGACACCAGCAGCATGGATATTTTCGTACAGCAGTATGCAGATACCGTGAAATACCTGGTTGAGAAGAAGTAATTTCGTTAATGTAAAAACGCCGGTCACTGACCGGCGTTTTTGTATGAAGATTTTATCTTGTCTATCTGTTCGTCTTTCTCTTTCCAGAGCGTATTAAGCCACTGCTGGAAACGACGTTTGAAGTTCTTATCGTTTACGTAATCACCGTGCAGTTCAGCGTCAATCGGGACCAGGTCGACGTGCACGACAATACGCGTCAGTTTGCCGCTGAGCATATCGAAGAACGGCGTCTTATCGTTTTCCGGATAGCAGAGCGTGACGTTAAGAAGTTTATCGAACTGTGCTCCCAGCACGTTAAGCGCCATCGCAATCCCCGCTGCCTTTGGCGGCAATAGATGCTGATACGGAGAGCGCGTTTGCTGGCGCTTCTCTTCCGTAAACCGGGAGCCTTCAACAAAGTTCACGATGGTCGTTGGATGCGCACGAAACTTTTCACAGGAGCGGCGCGTGGTCTCCACATCCTTACCGCGACGTTCCGGATGACGAATCAAATAGCTGCGCGAATAGCGTTTCATAAACGGCATATCGAGCGCCCAGCAGGCCAGCCCGATAAAAGGCACCCAGGCGAGCTGCTGTTTCAGGAAATATTTGTTCATCGGGATGTGTTTGCGAAAAAGAACGCATAACACCACGATGTCCGCCCAGCTGTGGTGATTGCAGATCAGCAGGTACCAGTTCTTTTTGTTAAGGTTCTCCAGCCCTTTGACATCCCACTTCAGGTGCGGGTTAAGGCGCAACAGGATCGCCAGTCCTTCGCACCAGCAATACATCATGAAATTACAAAATGCGGACACGGCTCGCCACACCACGGGTACAGGCAGCAGCAGTTTAATGATCCCGGCGAGAATGATCGGTACGGAACAGGCGATCGTCACCAGGATAGTTAAAATGATGCTTAGCAGTAATGTTATTGCAGCGAGCAATCTCGACATGATGAGCTTTTTCAGGTGGTTAGCTGTAAGTGAGCGACCGGATAGTCGACGCTGGGCGCTGATTTTACCAGAAAACAGACAAATGAATGGCGCTTTCACAGGGTGAATTGGCGGCTTTTACCCCGGCGCAGAAGATTTCGCTGTTGTTCTGCGTAAATCAAGGCTTATATCCACATAGACTAAATTGTCATCAGTTGGCCATATAGAGGCGATCTCATAACATAACAATCTGATAATTAAGATCTAAATATTGCCTTATATGTATTTTTTACGTCTGTTATTCATGTGAAGTGAAAATACTCACAAACTTATCCACAGTTTGATTTTTACGAGCGATCCTCACGATCGCAAAATCTTTTCCTGTATCGGGCCTGAATAACTGATGTTTTCATCCTTCTGTGGCATCCTTTACGCATAAATTGATTAAAGGCACGGACATTATGGTTCAGATCCCAGAAAACCCTCTTATTCTCGTCGATGGCTCTTCTTACCTGTATCGGGCGTACCATGCGTTTCCTCCTCTGACCAACAGCGCAGGGGAACCTACCGGCGCAATGTATGGCGTGCTGAATATGCTGCGCAGCCTGATCCTTCAGTATCAGCCAACCCATGCGGCCGTCGTGTTTGATGCGAAAGGCAAAACGTTCCGCGACGAGTTGTTTGAACATTACAAATCCCACCGTCCGCCAATGCCTGACGATCTGCGTGCGCAGATAGAGCCGCTGCATGCGATGGTGAAAGCGATGGGTCTGCCGCTGCTGGCCGTTTCTGGGGTTGAAGCGGATGACGTCATCGGTACGCTGGCGCGTGAAGCCGAAAAGATGGGTCGTCCGGTACTGATTAGCACCGGTGATAAAGATATGGCGCAGCTGGTGACGCCAGGGATTACCCTGATTAACACCATGACCAACACCATTCTTGGGCCGGAAGAGGTGGTCGCAAAGTATGGCGTGCCGCCAGAGCTGATTATCGACTTCCTCGCGTTGATGGGCGACTCCTCGGATAACATTCCTGGTGTCCCTGGCGTCGGTGAGAAAACCGCGCAGGCGCTGCTTCAGGGGCTGGGCGGGCTGGATACGCTCTACGCGGAATCAGACAAAATCGCCAGTCTCTCCTTCCGTGGCGCCAAAACCATGGCTGGGAAGCTGGAAGAGAACAAAGAGGTGGCTTATCTCTCTTATAAGCTGGCCACAATCAAAACCGATGTCGAGCTCGAACTGGGCTGTGAACAGCTGGAAGTGCAGCAGCCTTCTGCGGACGAGCTTCTAAGCCTGTTTAAGAAATACGAATTTAAGCGCTGGACCACTGACGTGGAAGCCGGTAAATGGCTGCAGGCAAAAGGGGCAAAACCTTCCACAAAGCCGAAGGAGACGATTGTCGTTGATGCAGAAGAGCAGGCGGAAGAAGAAGCCGTGGCGCTTTCCTTCGACAATTATGAAACCCTTCTTGAAGAGTCACAGCTCATTGCCTGGATCGAGAAACTGAAAAAGGCGCCGGTCTTTGCCTTTGACACCGAAACGGACAGTCTCGATAACATCTCTGCCAATATGGTAGGCCTGTCATTTGCGACAGAGCCAGGTCATGCGGCCTATGTTCCCGTGGCGCACGATTACCTGGATGCGCCGGAACAGATCTCCCGTGAACGCGTGCTTGAACTGCTGAAGCCGATTCTGGAAGATGAAAAGGCGCTTAAGGTTGGGCAAAACCTCAAGTACGACCGCGGCATTCTGCAAAACTACGGCATTGAACTGCGCGGGATCGCCTTCGACACCATGCTTGAATCTTACATTCTGGACAGCGTCGCGGGCCGCCATGATATGGATTCCTTATCTGACCGCTGGCTCAAGCACAAAACCATCACCTTCGAAGAGATTGCCGGCAAAGGGAAAAATCAGCTCACCTTTAACCAGATTGCTCTCGAAGAGGCAGGACGCTACGCGGCGGAAGACGCTGACGTTACGCTGCAGCTGCACCTGAAGATGTGGCCAAAACTGCAAAAGCACGAAGGTCCGCTGAATGTGTTCCAGCATATTGAGATGCCGCTGGTACCCGTGCTGTCCCGCATTGAACGCAACGGCGTGAAAATCGATCCAACGGTGCTGCATAATCACTCCGGGGAGCTGGCGCAGCGCCTGACCGAGCTGGAGCAAAAAGCGCATGAGCTTGCAGGCGAGCCGTTTAACCTCTCTTCACCGAAGCAGCTGCAAACCATTTTGTTTGAAAAGCAGGGCATCAAGCCGCTGAAGAAAACCCCTGGCGGTGCGCCTTCAACCTCTGAAGAGGTGCTGGAAGAGCTGGCGCTGGACTACCCGCTGCCAAAAGTGATTCTGCAGTACCGTGGTCTCGCGAAGCTGAAGTCTACCTACACTGATAAGCTTCCGCTGATGATCAACCCGAAAACGGGCCGCGTGCACACCTCATATCATCAGGCTGTCGCGGCGACCGGTCGTCTCTCGTCAACCGATCCCAACCTGCAGAACATCCCGGTACGTAACGAAGAGGGCCGCCGTATTCGCCAGGCTTTCATCGCACCAGAGGATTATCTGATTGTCTCTGCTGACTACTCGCAAATTGAGCTGCGCATTATGGCGCATCTGTCCCGCGACAAAGGCCTGCTGACCGCGTTTGCCGAAGGGAAGGATATCCACCGGGCAACCGCGGCGGAAGTCTTCGGCTTGCCGCTGGACAGCGTGACCAACGAACAGCGCCGCAGCGCTAAAGCGATCAACTTCGGTCTGATCTACGGCATGAGCGCGTTCGGCCTTTCACGCCAGCTCAATATTCCGCGTAAAGAGTCGCAGAAGTATATGGATCTCTACTTCGAACGCTACCCGGGCGTGCTGGAATATATGGAACGTACCCGCGCGCAGGCGAAAGAGAAAGGTTACGTTGAAACCCTGGATGGCCGCCGTCTCTACTTACCGGACATCAAATCCAGCAACGCGGCGCGCCGCGCGGGCGCAGAGCGTGCCGCGATCAACGCCCCGATGCAGGGGACCGCGGCGGACATTATTAAGCGTGCAATGATCGCCGTGGATGCCTGGCTCGAGAAAGAGAAACCGCGTGTGAAAATGATCATGCAGGTACACGATGAACTGGTATTTGAAGTGCACAAGGACGACCTCGACGCCGTGTCGAAGAAGATCCACGAACTGATGGAAAGCAGCATGACGCTGGACGTGCCGTTGCTGGTGGAAGTGGGAAGTGGTGAAAACTGGGATCAGGCTCACTAAGGGTTCTTCGCATAACGCGCTTTTTATGTAAGTTTGCAACATGGCAACGCGCGTTTTGTGACGATCATTAGAATTCCCTATGTAAAGAATGAAAAAAAACTACAAAAAGTGCTTTTTCTGCAACACAAAAAGGGGTAGAGTTATCGGCGTAGGGTACAGAGGTAAGATGTTCTATCTTTCAGACCTTTTACTTCACGTAATCGGATTTGGCTGAATATTTTAGCCGCCCCAGTCAGTAATGACTGGGGCGTTTTTTATTGCGGCAAAGAAATGTTCCGGCAAAAAAAAGCGCGGCCATTGCCGCGCTCGGTATCACTCTTCTTCCGCTTCCGTCGCGGGTTCCAGCTCGCTAAACCAGGTGTCGAGCTTCTGACGCAGCTTGTCCACGCCCTGCTTTTTCAGCGAGGAGAACGGCTCAACCTGCACATCGCCGTTGAACGCCAGCACCGCTTCGCGAACCATATTCACCTGCGCTTTACGCGCGCCGCTTGCCAGCTTATCGGCTTTCGTCAGCAGCACCAGCACGGCGATATCGCTTGCCACCGCCCAGTCGATCATCTGCTGATCGAGATCTTTCAGCGGGTGGCGAATATCCATCAATACCACCAGACCTTTCAGGCACATGCGTTTTTCGAGGTATTCACCCAGCGCACGCTGCCATTTGATTTTCATCTCTTCGGGTACCTGCGCATAACCGTACCCCGGTAAGTCGACCAGGCGTTTGCCCTCTGCGACTTCAAACAGGTTGATCAGCTGGGTACGGCCAGGTGTTTTTGAGGTACGCGCCAGGTTCTTCTGATTGGTCAGCGTATTCAGGGCGCTGGATTTCCCCGCATTAGAGCGGCCAGCAAAGGCCACTTCAATACCGGTATCAGAGGGGAGGTGGCGAATATCGGGCGCACTGGTGACAAAATGCGTCTGTTGGTAGTTCCAGGTAGTCACGTGGTCGTCTCCAAAAATCGTAATCTGAGGGGGATTATACCTGAATGCGGGCAAAAGACTTTTTTCATTGCACTCAGCCTGTAGGCTTAAGCCCTGGCCGCTGTGAGAGATTGGCTATACGTACTATGGGAGATTTCAGAGAAATCGCAGGAGCAAGAAAAAGGCAAACTGTTTTAAATCATCAGCTTATTTCCAGGTAATTATCTGAAAATCCGTTTTTGTACCGTTTCGTTGCTTGTTAGTTTAAGCGAACACGGTAAAGTATGCGGCAAGGCGAGGAAGCCAACAGGATGATGACTTAAGGATAAGGGTCAGGAGCGCCAGGAGGCGAAGACGCAGGATTGTCAGGACGACCAGCGCCTGGAGGCGTTTTAACAGGAAATGGAACCGTATCACGGACGGTATTAGCCAAGGGATAAACAGGGTTTGTTGTTGGCAAACATGGAATGTCTGACCCGCTAAGGGTTGTGAGTCAGGAAAAAAGGCGACAGATTGCTCTGTCGCCTTTTTTCTTTGCTTGCTTTCTGCTAGATTTCGCCGCAATTCTATACTGAAGAAAACGACTTAAAGATAAAACATCATGAAAAAACCAACCTCCGCTGCGGGCGCGAAACGCCCTGCAAAAGCACGCCGCAAAACGCGCGAAGAACTGAACCAGGAAGCGCGCGACCGCAAACGCGACAAAAAACATCGCGGTCATGCTGCGGGTAGCCGTGCCAACGGTGGTGGTGCAGCGGGCGCTTCTGCAAAAAGCAAGCAGCAGAAAGATCCTCGTATCGGCAGTAAAACTCCCATTCCACTGGGCGTGACAGACACCCCGGTCACTAAGCAGCACAAACCAAAGAGCGAGAAACCTATGCTTTCACCGCAGGCTGAGCTGGATTTGCTGGAGAACGATGAGCGCCTGGACGCGCTGCTGGAACGTCTTGAAGAGGGTGAAACCCTGACCGCTGAAGAGCAGTCATGGGTGGATGCCAAACTGGATCGCATCGACGAGCTGATGCAGAAGCTGGGTCTGTCTTACGATGACGAAGACGACGAAGAAGAAGACGAAAAGCAGGAAGATATGATGCGTCTTCTGAAGGGTGGAAACTAACATTTGCACCCGGCAGGCTCGATAGTCCTGCTTATAACCCTTCCGGTTATATGTTATCTGGTGTGGTTATTCGTTAAACTACGGCGGTTGTCGCGGCGACAGAAGTGGCTGCGCACCCGAATGATGGCCCGCAATGGGGTCAGAGCGGGCCGCCGTATACGAACGCGACACCAACGGAAGGAGTGAGCATGTCAGCACCAACTATCGACTGGGATTTGGCCCTAATCCAGAAATATAACTATTCCGGGCCGCGTTATACGTCATACCCCACCGCGCTGGAGTTCTCCGATGCCTTCGGCGAGGAGGATTTTCAGCAGGCTGTCGCGCGCTATCCTGAGCGTCCGCTGTCGCTCTACGTCCATATTCCGTTCTGCCACAAGCTTTGCTACTTCTGCGGCTGCAATAAAATCGTGACCCGCCAGCAGCATAAAGCCGACCAGTATCTTGACGCGCTCGAACAGGAAATTGTGCATCGCGCGCCGCTGTTTAAAGGCCGTCACGTCAGCCAGCTTCACTGGGGCGGCGGTACGCCAACCTATCTGAATAAGGCGCAAATAAGCCGCCTGATGACCCTGCTGCGCGGCAATTTCAGTTTTAACGACGACGCTGAAATCTCGATCGAAGTCGATCCGCGCGAAATTGAGCTGGATGTGCTGGATCACTTACGCGCAGAAGGCTTCAACCGCCTGAGCATGGGCGTGCAGGACTTCAATAAAGAGGTTCAGCGTCTGGTGAACCGCGAGCAGGACGAAGACTTTATCTTCGCCTTACTCAACCACGCACGTGACATCGGCTTTACCTCGACCAACATCGACCTGATTTACGGCCTGCCAAAGCAGACGCCGGAAAGCTTCGCCTTTACGCTGAAGCGCGTGGCTGAACTCAGTCCGGACCGCCTGAGCGTCTTTAACTACGCGCATCTGCCGACGCTCTTTGCCGCCCAGCGCAAAATCAAAGATGCCGATCTGCCTTCTGCCCAGCAGAAGCTGGATATCCTGCAGGAAACCATCACCTCGCTGACCGACACCGGCTATCAGTTTATCGGCATGGATCACTTTGCCCGTCCTGATGACGAGCTGGCCGTTGCTCAGCGCGAAGGGGTACTGCACCGCAACTTCCAGGGCTATACGACCCAGGGCGATACCGATCTGCTCGGCATGGGCGTCTCCGCCATCAGCATGATTGGTGACTGCTACGCGCAGAACCAGAAAGAGCTAAAGCTGTATTACCAGCAGGTGGATGAGACCGGCAACGCGCTGTGGCGCGGCATCGCATTAACCCGTGACGACTGCATCCGTCGCGATGTGATTAAGGCGCTTATCTGCAACTTCCGTCTCGATTTCAGCGACGTGGAAGCGCAGTGGGCGCTGAACTTCAGCGATTATTTCGCGGAAGATCTGAAGCTTCTGGCGCCGCTGGCGAAAGACGGGCTGGTGGACGTGTCGGAGAGCGCGATTGAGGTCACGCCGAAAGGGCGTCTGTTGATCCGCAATATCTGCATGTGCTTTGACGCATATCTGCGTCAGAAAGCGCGTATGCAGCAGTTCTCGCGGGTGATTTAAACTGCAATGCCGGGTGGCGGCTTCGCCTTACCCGGCCTACAAAAGTGCGAAATGTAGGCCGGGTAAGCGAAGCGCCACCCGGCTTTTCATCGCCAACTCGCTAGCTAAACAGCCCAACCAGCGCCGCACACAGCACCGCCGCAACGGCGGTTTGTGGCGTGTGGCTTTCAGCGGCTCCGCTAGAGAGCATATTCACGAATGTTTCCAGCATGATGTTCACCCCCAATTTCCGGGCACGATCATACAAAACTCATCGGAACAGTAAAGCGCAAAATAACGGCAATTTGCGCTCAATTAATAACCTTTACACAAACGCGGATATTACTCCATTCCCAGCTCTTTCAGCTTGCGCGTCAGGGTATTGCGTCCCCATCCTAACAGGCGAGCGGCTTCCTGCTTATGACCCTGGGTATGACGAAGCGCGGTGGTCAACAGCGTACGCTCCATCTCAGGCTGAGCCTCTGACAGCAGGTTTTGATGACCGGAACGCAGCGCGCGGTCAGCCCACTGCGCCAGCAGCGTCGCCCAGCTGTCCGGCAGCGCGTGTCCGCTACTGCTTTCCGGCGCGGTCGCCTCAAACAGCTCGGCCGGTAAATCCTGAATCAGCACTTCCTGACCGGCAGCCATCACGGTTAACCAGCGGCAGGTGTTTTCCAGCTGACGCACGTTGCCTGGCCACGCCAGACGCGTCAGAGCGGCATCGGTTTCGGGATGAAGCTGCTTAGCTTCCACACCCAGCTCGCGGGCAGCCACCTGCAGGAAATGACGCGCCAGGCGGGGAATATCTTCCCGGCGTTCACGCAGCGGCGGCAGATGAACGCGAATGACGTTCAGACGATGGAATAAATCCTCCCGGAATTTGCCTTCCTGCACGCGCTGCTCCAGGTTCTGGTGGGTTGCGGCGATGATGCGCACGTCCACCTTCACCGGCGCATAACCGCCCACGCGATAAAACTGCCCGTCGGCCAGCACGCGCAGCAGACGGGTCTGAACGTCCAGCGGCATATCGCCGATCTCATCCAGGAACAGCGTGCCGCCGTCAGCCTGTTCGAAGCGCCCCTGGCGAATGGTATTTGCGCCGGTAAACGCCCCTTTTTCGTGGCCGAACAGTTCGGATTCAATCAAGTCCTTCGGGATCGCCGCCATATTCAGGGCGATAAACGGCGCTTTTGCCCGCGGGCTGTGGCGATGCAGCGCATGCGCCACAAGCTCTTTACCGGTGCCCGATTCGCCGTTAATTAAGACGCTGATGGACGAGCGGGACAGACGGCCAATAATGCGAAACACGTCCTGCATCGCCGGCGCTTCGCCGATGATGTCGGTGGTTGGCCCAAAATCGGGCGCGTGGCGCGGCTGTTGCTGCTCCTGGTAATGGCTAATCGCGCGCTCAACCAGCGCCACCGCTTCGTCGATATCAAACGGTTTGGGCAGATAATCGAATGCCCCTTGCTGGTAAGCGCTCACCGCGGCATCCAGATCGGAATGAGCCGTCATTATGATGACCGGAAGCATAGGGTGGCGTTGTTTGATCTGCTTTAACAGCGCCAGCCCGTCCATGCCCGGCATACGGATATCCGACAGCAGAACATCGGGCGTTTTAGTGGTGAGTGCGTCGAGCACTTCGCTGCCGCTCTCAAACGTCGTGCAGCTTAATCCTGCCCCTGTGAGCGCGCGTTCAAGCACCCAACGGATGGAGCTATCGTCATCGACTACCCAGACTATCCCTCGTTGCATAAACGTCACCTTTATTTTTTAATCGGCAGGAAAACCGAAAACTCGGTATGTCCCGGCCAACTGGTAAATTCAATTTTTCCAGAGTGTTGGTCGATCAAACTGCGGGCAATGGATAAGCCCAGGCCGGTTCCGCCTTCGCGGCCGCTGACCATCGGGTAGAACAGAGTGTCCTGAAGATGCGATGGAATACCGGGGCCGTTATCCTCGACGTCGATACGGGCCGCAAGCCGATAGCGCACGCCGTGTAACGTGAGCTGGAAGGCGGTACGGGTGCGTAAAATAATCTCGCCCCCTTCCGGTCCCAGCGCCTGCAGGGCATTGCGCACAATGTTCAACAGGACCTGCTCAATCTGATCCGGGTCATGGGCCAGTTCCGGCAGGCTTGGGTCGTAATCACGCACCAGCGTGACGTTCTCTGGCAGCTCCATCGAGACGAGCTTCACCACCCGCTCGGCCACTTTATGGATGCTTTCTGTGACGTGCATTCCCGGCTGCTGTGGCCCGAGAAGACGGTCAACCAGATTCCGCAGGCGGTCCGCCTGCTCGATGATGACGTTGGTATACTCCGCCAGCGCAGGGTCGGGCAGCGCCTTGGTCAGAAGCTGCGCCGCGCCGCGTAACCCACCCAACGGGTTTTTGATTTCATGCGCCAGGCCGCGCACCAGGTCTCGGGCGGCAATTTGCTGCGCATGCTGAAGCTGCTCCTGGCTCAGGCGACGCTGATTATCCATCGGCGCCATTTCCAGCAGGATCAAGCCTTCGGGAAGACGTTGCGCGGTCAGCGACAGAATGTGCGAGCGCCCGTCGATCACCAGCGTCACTTCGTTATCGGTGAAACCCTGGCCCGCCTGTAAACTTTCCTGCATCAGGCCAATATTCAGCGAAAAATAGCTCAGAAGTTCCGGAAGCGGGGTGCCGAACAGTTTGCGTGCGCTTTGGGCGAGCAGCTGCTGTGCCGCCGGGTTGGCGTAATGAACGGCCAGCTCGTCATCCACCAGCAAAATGCTGTTAATCAAAGAATTGAGGATCTGCCCAGCATCGGGCAGCGTGCCAGTTGCCATTCAGCAGTCTCCTGGAGTCGTTTGCACTAATTTAGTGCAGTATAGCGTTTTCGGCGTCAAAAGCGCGTGAGATCAGGTTGTTGGTGGAGAAAAAAGCCCATCCGGAGATGGGCTAAAAGTTTCCACGGCAACTACTCCCGGCGCTTGTCACGCCGGGTAAAACAACTTAATTAAACGCTGTAGTACAGTTCGAACTCAACCGGATGCGGAGTCATGCGCACGCGGTCGTTCTCTTCAGTACGCAGGGCGATGTAAGCATCGATAGCGTCGTCAGTGAATACGCCACCTGCGGTCAGGAACTCGCGGTCTGCGTCCAGCGCCTGTAGGGCTTCTTCCAGAGAGCCAGCAACCTGTGGGATCTCTTTCGCCTCTTCTGGCGGCAGGTCGTACAGGTTTTTGTCCATCGCTTCGCCTGGGTGGATCTTGTTCTTGATACCGTCCAGACCGGCCATCAGCAGTGCTGCGAAGCACAGGTATGGGTTAGCCGCTGGATCCGGGAAGCGAACTTCGATACGACGCGCTTTAGGAGACGCCACCACCGGGATACGGATAGAAGCAGAACGGTTACGCGCAGAGTAGGCCAGCATCACTGGCGCTTCGTAGCCCGGGACCAGACGCTTGTAGGAGTTGGTGGTTGGGTTCGCCAGGGCGTTGATCGCTTTAGCGTGTTTGATTACGCCGCCGATGTAGTACAGCGCCTGCTCGGACAGACCGGCATATTTGTCACCAGAGAACAGGTTGGTACCGTTCTTGGACAGAGACATGTGGCAGTGCATACCGGAACCGTTGTCGCCAAACATTGGTTTTGGCATGAAGGTCGCGGTTTTACCGAAACGGTGCGCAACGTTGTGCACAACGTATTTGTAGATCTGAATTTCGTCCGCTTTTTTGGTCATGGTGTTGAAGCGGGTAGCCACTTCGTTCTGACCCGCAGTCGCCACTTCGTGGTGGTGCGCTTCAACAACCAGGCCCATCTCTTCCATCACCAGACACATGGTGGAACGAATGTCCTGTGCAGAGTCGACCGGAGGAACCGGGAAGTAACCGCCTTTCACGCCTGGACGGTGACCTTTGTTACCACCTTCGTATTTGGTGGAGGAGTTCCATGCGCCTTCGATGTCGTCGATAGCCACGTGGGAGCCAGAGATAGAGGCACCAAAACGGATGTCATCGAACAGGAAGAACTCTGGCTCTGGCCCGAACAGAACGGTGTCCGCGATGCCGGTAGAACGCAGGTACTCTTCAGCGCGTTTCGCGATAGAACGTGGGTCGCGGTCGTAGCCCTGCAGCGTGCCTGGCTCGAGGATGTCGCAACGGATGATCAGGGTAGGTTCTTCGAAGAACGGATCAATGACCGCAGTGGTTGCATCTGGCATCAGAACCATGTCGGATTCGTTAATGCCTTTCCAGCCACCAATGGAGGAGCCGTCAAACATTTTGCCTTCTTCAAAGAATTCGGCGTTCACCTGATGAGCAGGGATTGTGACGTGCTGTTCTTTACCTTTGGTGTCGGTGAAGCGGAGATCAACAAACTTCACTTCATGTTCGTTCAGCATCGTCAAAACGTGTTCAGCGGACATACTTAACTCTCCAGATTGGTCATTGTCGTCGTGGTAACGAGGTCTTCAGTTTCTGTTTGTACTGGCTGTTGCCATGTAATTTTTATAAAGCGAAATCTGTGCCAACTTTTAAAACACCCCAAAAAGGCGTTATCATGCGCACCATAGTGCAAAAGGGCTGCACCACAATGGTAATGTTGCACCAGTATAGTGCTTCAGTGTGAACACCGAGCACCATATTGGTGCAATTTTCGTTAAAGTGCCCTTTTTCGCTCCGTGAAAGCGATCACAAAGCATCTCTGCGATACTTGTTTGCGGAGGATGTTTGTGATCCTGTTTTGTAGTGCGATTAATCCGTGTACAATAACGCGCTATTTCTAATGCCTGAGGCAAAGTTGTGATCGAAAATTTGCGTAACATCGCCATCATCGCGCACGTTGACCATGGTAAAACTACCCTGGTTGATAAGCTGCTGCAGCAATCCGGTACGTTTGATGCACGTGCCGAAACTCAAGAGCGTGTGATGGACTCCAACGATTTGGAGAAAGAGCGTGGGATTACTATCCTCGCGAAAAACACCGCTATTAAATGGAATGACTACCGTATCAACATCGTTGATACCCCAGGGCACGCCGACTTCGGTGGTGAAGTTGAGCGCGTGATGTCCATGGTGGATTCCGTGCTGCTGGTGGTTGACGCATTTGACGGCCCAATGCCGCAAACGCGCTTCGTGACCAAAAAAGCATTTGCCCATGGCCTGAAACCAATTGTTGTTATCAACAAGGTTGACCGTCCTGGCGCACGTCCTGACTGGGTTGTTGATCAGGTATTCGACCTGTTCGTTAACCTCGACGCGACCGACGAACAGCTGGACTTCCCTATCATTTACGCTTCGGCGCTGAATGGTATCGCGGGTCTGGACCACGAAGATATGGCGGAAGACATGACCCCGCTGTATCAGGCGATTGTCGATCACGTACCGGCACCGGATGTTGATCTGGATGGTCCACTGCAGATGCAGATCTCCCAGCTGGACTACAACAACTACGTTGGCGTCATCGGTATCGGTCGTATCAAACGCGGTAAAGTGAAGCCAAACCAGCAGGTTACTATCATCGATAGCGAAGGCAAAACCCGCAACGGTAAAGTTGGCAAAGTGCTGACTCACCTGGGTCTGGAGCGTATCGACAGCGATCTGGCTGAAGCGGGCGACATCATCGCGATCACCGGTCTGGGCGAGCTGAACATCTCTGACACCATCTGCGACCCGCAGAACGTGGAAGCGCTGCCAGCCCTGTCTGTTGATGAACCAACCGTTACCATGTTCTTCAACGTCAACACCTCTCCGTTCTGTGGTAAAGAAGGTAAGTTCGTTACCTCTCGTCAGATCCTTGACCGCCTGAACAAAGAGCTGGTGCACAACGTTGCGCTGCGCGTTGAAGAAACCGAAGACGCTGATGCCTTCCGCGTATCCGGTCGTGGTGAGCTGCACCTGTCTGTTCTGATCGAAAACATGCGTCGTGAAGGTTTCGAGATGGCGGTTTCCCGTCCGAAAGTTATCTTCCGCGAAATCGACGGCCGTAAACAAGAGCCGTTCGAAAACGTGACGCTGGACGTTGAAGAGCAGCACCAGGGTTCTGTGATGCAGGCGCTGGGCGAGCGTAAAGGCGACCTGAAAAACATGAATCCAGATGGCAAAGGCCGCGTACGTCTCGACTACGTGATCCCAAGCCGTGGCCTGATCGGCTTCCGTTCTGAGTTCATGACCATGACCTCTGGTACCGGTCTGCTGTACTCCACCTTCAGCCACTACGACGACGTGCGTCCGGGCGAAGTGGGCCAGCGTAACAACGGCGTACTGATCTCCAACGGTCAGGGTAAAGCGGTTGCGTTTGCGCTGTTCGGTCTCCAGGATCGCGGTAAGCTGTTCCTGGGTCACGGTGCTGAAGTTTACGAAGGCCAGATCATCGGTATTCACAGCCGTTCTAACGACCTGACCGTAAACTGCCTGACCGGTAAGAAACTGACCAACATGCGTGCGTCCGGTACTGACGAAGCAACGGTTCTGGTTCCACCGATCAAGATGACCCTGGAGCAGGCTCTGGAATTCATCGATGACGACGAACTGGTAGAAGTGACTCCGCTGTCTATCCGTATCCGTAAACGTCACCTGACCGAGAACGATCGTAAACGTGCTATGCGCGGTGCGAAAGAAGAGTAATTCGGTTATGCCGTAGGCCGGGTATGCGCATGCGCCACCCGGCAACGAAAAAGCCGCTGAGCGATCAGCGGCTTTTTTTTATTAGAACGAATACCGTAGCCCTAAACGGATCCGGTACTGCTCCCGGTTGTAATCATTCCATCTGTCCAGCCACTGCAGTTCGAGGTACGGCAGCCAGTTTCTGTCGATCTTATAGCTAAACTTATTGGTAATTTCCCAGTGATGGTCTTTGCCATTTTTGCTGTGGTAGTCATTCACCCGCTGGAAAAAGTGCGGTTCAAAGGTGTAGAAAAATGCATCCGTTACTTTGAAATTCCAGTAGTTGGCAAATTCGTGCGTGTCGTTCTTATCCATCTGCCCGTTATAGTCCGGCGTATCGTAGTTGTTATGGTTATAGCGATAGCGGAACGTCAGATTAAACCAGTCTGTAAATTTGTAGTTGGTATCTAAATAAACCGCGCCACCCGAACCGGCGCTGCTGTCGTTAATCAACCCGCCGGGCTGGAAGGTGAGTTTATCGGTCGGCTTAAAGAGCGGATACCACCCCTCGATTTCGTTATAGCTGTGCTTAAGTTCATCCCATTTACCCACGTTATAGGCGTTGGTGAACATCAGTCCCGCGCCCATATCGAAGTTATAGCCCGCACGCAGGATCACCTCGTGCATCTCTGAGGCCGTATTGTAGGCTTCACGTGTTTCGACATAGGCCCCGGCAAATACCGGGCAGGACACAGACGACACGATCAGTACAGTGATGATTCTTTTCATAATTTGTCCATGTATCAGGTACAGAAAGGCCTCCCTCCTGATAAACAGGAAGGACATAGTGGCCGGATTTATTGTTATAAAGTGACTGCTGACGCTTTATTGTTGGTGGTTATCTCAGGGGTATTCGCAGTTTGTTTCTTCCGTTTTCCAATCTCCTCGATAATAAAGGCGAAGCGCGCTTCGTTGAGTTTATAAAACAGCCCCATGGTCACGGCAGCAACAATCGCCAGGCCGCACGGCCAGAGGAAAATCAGCTGACGCAACCCAAGCAGCGTGCCCGCGCTCTGGACGGCATGGGGAACGTAGCCAATCTGGGTCAGCATGATGCCGGGCAGGAAACCGGCGAGCGCGGCGGAGATTTTGCGCGAGAAGGTATAGCCGGTATACACCGACCCTTCGGCGCGAATGCCGGTTTTCCACTCGCCGTAATCGACGGTATCCGGCACCAGCGCCCAGTTCAGGCTGTTCACAAACGCCGTGCCGAAGAAGGCCATGCAGGAAAACAGCACGAACAGCAGGGAGCTGGTCCCCCAGAAGAAATTCAGCACGTCGCCCACCGCCCACAGCGCCAGCCCGCCCAGATAGACCGGTTTCTTGCCAAAGCGCTTTACCGCGCTGGGCACCAGAAACACGCCAATCAGAATGCAGCCCATGCTGAAAAAGCCCATCCACGACAGCAGATGCAGATCGTTCAGCACGTACTGGGTGTAATAGACCTGAATCGCCAGCTTGATGTTGAAGGCGGCGAGGGTACACAGGTTGGCGATGCACAGCACCAGCAGCGGTGGATTGCGGAAAATCGCGCAGAATGATTTCAGAATGCCGGGCTTATGGTGATCGGGCGTAAGCTCGACGTAGCGTTCTTTCACCCCGCTGTAGCACCACCACATGCAGAACAGGCCGCCGGTAACGAACACCAGCGCGGCCACCAGATAGCCGAGTGAGGGCTGGTGGACGAACAGCGCCTGAATGGGCATAAAGCCGACGGTGCAGAGCAACAGTCCTACCGTTGCGCCGCCCTGACGCCACGCCGCAAGCTGCGCGCGCTCGTTCGGGTTTTTGGTGATGGCCGGGACCATCGCACCGTAGGCGCAGTTCATCAGGCTATAGCAGAGGCCAAACATCATGAAGAGCACGGTGGCGAGGGCCGTTTTCACCGTCAGGCTAAAGTCGTTGGCCATAAACTGCGCCGTCGCCACCAGCGCCACCGGAACGGAGGCGTAAAGAATGAACGGCCTGAATTTTCCCCGCGCGCCGATGTTACGTCGGGAGTCCAGCAGCACCCCGGTCAGCATGTCGGTAAACGCGGTAAAAAACTTTGCCACCAGGAAAATAATGCCGCCATAGAACGCGGGCATGCCCAGTTCATCGGTGTAAAACTTCAGCAGATACAGCGTGCCAATACACAGCATCAGGTTCGAGCCAAAATCGCCCATCCCGTAGGCGCACTTCTCTCGCAGGCTCAATTTCAGGGTTAACGGATCAGTATTATGTGTCATGGTCGATCCTCAAAGCGCCCCGCAGGGCGCTCTATCACGTCATTATGCCGTACGTTTGCGCAGTTCGATCTCTTCGACGATGCGCACATACATCTTCTCGTTGAGGTTGTAGAAGCAGCCCATCGCCACGATGGTGATAACCGCCAGCAGGCTCGGGTAGATAAATATCAGCTGCCGCAGCCCTTCAACCGTGCCACTGGATTGCACCACGTTGGGCACATAGCCGATCTGCGTGAGCATGATCCCCGGGAAGAAGCCCGCCAGCGCCTGGGAGACCTTCCTGAAGAAGGTAAAACCGGTATACACCGTTCCTTCGGAGCGCACGCCGGTGCGCCACTCACCGTACTCCACGGTATCGGACACCAGCGCCCAGTTCAGGCTGTTCACGAACGCGGAGCCGAAAAAGGCCAGGCAGGAGAACGCCACAAAGCTCACCGAGCCGCCGCCGAAGAAGTAGTTGAGCAGATCGCCCGCCACCCAAATCATCAGCCCGCTGATGTAGACCTTTTTCTTGCCGAAGCGCCGCACCGCGCCGGGCATCATAAAGACGCCGATAAAAATGCAGCCCATGCTGAAGAAGCCCATGTACGACAGCAGGATCGGGTCGTGCAGCACGTACTGCGTGTAGTAGACCTGAATGGCGAGTTTGACGTTAAAGGCGCCCAGCGTGCACAGGTTGGCGATGCACAGGATAAACAGCGGACGGTTCCCGGCGATGGCGCGAAACGACTGCAGCAGCCCCGGTTTTTGCGCCGGGTTAGCGGGCTGCGCCTCGACGTAACGTTCGGTCACCCCCTTGTAGCACCACCACATAAAAAACAGTCCGAACAGCGAGAAGAGGGTGGCGGCAAAGATATAGCCAAGCTGGTCATTGCCTTCAATCAGGTTCATCACCGGAACAAAACCCACGGTACAGAGCAGCAGGCCCAGCGTAGCGCCGCCCTGGCGCCAGGCGGCCAGCGAGGCGCGCTCGTCCGGGTTTTTGGTAATGGCGGGCACCATCGCGCCGTAGGAGCAGTTCATCATGCTGAAGAACAGGCCGTACAGCATGAACAGCACCGTCGCCATCACCGTTTTACCGGTGATTTCAAACGGCGTGCCAACGAAGTTGGCAATCGCCAGTAAGGTCACCGGGAACGCCGCATAGAGCACGAACGGGCGGAATTTCCCTTTCGGGCCGATCTTGCGCCGGGAGTCGAGCATGATCCCGGTGCCCATATCGGTGAAGGCGGTAAAGAACTTCGCAATCAGGAAGATAATTCCGCCGTAGGTGCCCGGCAGGCCCAGCACGTCGGTGTAAAACTTCAGCAGATAAAGCGTGCCGATATCCAGCAGGATGTTTGAGCCGAGATCGCCCATCCCGTAGGCGAGTTTTTCTTTAAACGGCAGGCGCAGGGTTGCCGGATCGGAAGTATGTTGACTCATTATTGTTCTCCGTCTGCCCGCAGGTTGCCCCGCGGGCGAGCCTTATCAGATATGACGTAAGGTGCTAAACAGATCTGCCCATTCGCTGTGCTGGCGGTAGAAGACCGGCGGCTTGCCGAGCGGGGCATCAACGGTGACGTCACCGCCCCGGCAGATTTCCCCGGTCCACGCATTCACCCAGCTGTCCTGCGGCAGATAGAGCGACCAGTCGCGGCGCCCCTCTTCATGAACCGGCGCCACCAGCAGGTCGCGGCCAAACAGGTACTGGTATTTCAGCGTGTAGGCGCGCGCGTCGTCCTCGTAGTGCAGGAACAGCGGACGCATCACCGGCAGGCCGCTTTTCGCGTTCTGCGCGACCGCGGCTTTGATGTACGGCTTTAGGGTGGTGAAGACGGTGGTCATGCGCGCGAAGTGCGCGATGGTTTCCGCGTCGCCGTCGAACTGCCAGTTATCGCCTGGACGGTTGCCCTCATGGGTACGCATCATCGGCGTAAAGGCGCTGAAGTCGCACCAGCGCAGCAGCAGCTCCTTGCTGCGCTTCATCTCGAACAGGGTGGTGTAGCCGCCGATGTCGCTGTGGTGCAGGCCGTGCCCGGTCATCGCCAGCGACAGCGCCGCAGGGATGACGGACGCCAGACCGTCGTCCAGGCTCCAGTCGACGTTCTGATCCCCCGCCCACATCATCACCGAGTGCTTCTGGCTGCCGGTATAGCCCGCGCGCATGAAGAACAGGATCTCGCCGAGCTTGCCGGTCTCCTGAAGCGCTTCGTAGTTACATTTGGCCCACAGGGCAGGCCAGGCGTTATGCATGATCTCCGCGCTCACGCCGTTATGCAGGAAGGTGTCGGTCGGCAGGTACTCCCCGAAATCGGCCATCCAGCCGCCGCAGCCCAGTTCGATCAGGTTCTTTTTAATGACCTCTTTGTACCAGTCGTAGGCTGCCGGGTTGGTCAGGTCGATAACGCCCGCGTAGAACTCGCCGAACTCGACGTGGTAGTCCTCGCCGTTGGCGTTTTTGGTCAGATAGCCGCGTTTCGCGGCCTCTTCGCAGAGATCTTTATCGCTGGCGACGTACGGGTTGATATAGGAGAGGAACTGCACGCCTTCCTCTTTCCACTTCGCAATCCGCGCATCAAGCTGCGGATAGAGCGCGCTGTTCCACTTCCAGTTCCACATCACGCGCTTGCCGAAGGAGGTCATGCGAATGCCGGACCAGTCCTGCGCCCAGATGCCGTTGACCTTCACGCCGCCGTTACGCATGGTGTCGAGCTTCTGCTGACACACCTCAGTGCCGCCCTGAATGCCCAGCGTCACGCCGTCGTACACCCAGTCCGGTAGCTCTGGCTGACGCCCCAGCAGTCCGGTCAGTTTTTCCAGTAGATCGACGTACGTTTCCGCACATTCGAAGCGCAGCGTGGCGTTATCTTCCCAGAACGCCAGCTCGTGGAACTCCGGCGCGCTGAAGTCAAAGTTCATATAGCAGCTGTTATCCACGTGGCAGTAGTACTTCTGGGTGCTCACGAAGGTAGGCTGCGGGAAGAAGGTCCAGTAGTAGTCGCCGCCCGCGTTCTCTTTGCAGTCGGCCTGCCAGGTGACGTAGGTTTGCTTATTGCGGCCCACGCCCTGCTCGCTGGTCCACAGCGGGAACGGCTTGCCGCGCAAATCGAAATACGAGAACTGCTCGCCGCAGCCGTAAATATGATCGTCTGGCTGCGCCGCCAGCCGCAGCCAGATGCGGTTATGGCTGGCGGCGTCATTTTTCAGCTTCAGCTCCAGACGGCCTTCCGCATCCACGCCCACCAGCAGCGTCGCGCTTACCGCATCGCCGCGGGTAAAGCGGATCGCCCAGCCCGCGTTTTGCTGCGTGACGGTCGCGTCCGTCATGGCAATCTTTTCGTTGAGCTTGTCTTTGATGCTGAAGTTGCCGCGAAACATCTCGATATCCGCCTCGCCTGCGCCAATCCACAGGCAAGGGGCATCCGCGGTGTGGGATAAAATCAGACGGTCCTGCCAGCGCAGGGTGAAGCCACTTTCGTTATTTTTCAGGTCAATATTGTGTAGGGTACGCATAAACACTCCGTCTTAATTATTTGGCCTGGCTATCCAGTAATCCGGCGGCGACGGCAGGGGCTAAGCCCGGGGCCAGCGGCAGGCGGGGGATCACCAGGCAGTGCAGCAGGTGGTAAATATCCTGCTTGCCGTCCCAGACTTTGGTGGTCACTTCATTGTTGGTGTCCAGCTCCTGCCACCAGGATCCGTTCTCATAATCCATCAGGTATTTGATGCAGTAATCCCACCACTTCTGATACCAGGCTTCGTACTGCGCCTCGCCGGTCACGGTATAAAGGGCATAGGCCGTGCCCATCGCCTCGACGATCGGCCAGCGCACGCGTTCGCGGACGATTGGCTTGCCGTCCCAGCCCACGGAATAGACAAACCCGTCGGCGCCGTCGGGTGCCCAGGCGTCGCGGATGGTGGCGTGGAACAGGCCTTTTGCATCTTCCAGCAGCCACTCCGGCGGGGTTTCAAAGCGCGCTTCCAGCGCGGCGCGCAGGTGCAGCATCAGGCGGCCCCACTCAATCCAGTGCCCCGGCGTGCCGCCGTAGGCGCGGAAGCGGTGGGCGGGATTATCAATGTTGTAATCGCGGATCGGGTTCCAGCTGGTGTCGAAATGCTCGTTAACGCGGTACTCCCCTTTGCGCGCGACGTCGTGAATAATCACCGAGGCGATGCGCAGGGCGCGGTCGAGCCACTTACGATCGTGGGTCACGTCATAGACGATGAGGAAGGCTTCCACGGCGTGCATGTTGGCGTTACCGCCGCGATAGTCTTCCGTTTTGCTGAAGGCTTCATCCCAGGACTCCAGGCACATCTGCTCCTGCTCGCTCCAGAAGTAGCGCTCAATCACCTCGATGGCATCGTCCAGCAACTTACGCGCCTGCGGGTGACCCGTGGTCACGGCGCTCGCCGCGCCCAGCAGGACGAAGAAGTGCTGATAGCCCTGCTTGGAGGCGTCAATGACGCCTTCATCGTTTACGCAGGCGTACCAGCCGCCGTGCTGCTTGTCGCGCAGCGGACCGTTGAGGGCATTAATGCCGTGCTCAACCAGGGCATACGCGCCGGGACGGCCCATGTTCGCCGCCACCGCGTAAACGTGCAGCATACGCGCGGTGATCCACAGATGCGTGCCCATATCGCTGCGCACCTGCCCGTTATTGCCCAGCCAGCCAAAGCCGGTCGGCACGGCGGCATTTTTGCCGAAATCAAGAATGCGGTCGGTCTCTTGTTCGAGCCAGCGGTTATGGCTCAGGGTGTTAAACCATTTCATGTTCGGATCCTTTCTTAACGGCGAGCCATCATTTCGTCGACGATCTCACCCAGACGCTGAAGTTTGGGGACGGAGATATCACGCAGCATCAGCTCGGTGTCCGGCAGGCCAATCACAGAGGACCAGACGGCGCGACCGGCTAAAAAGCCTGAGGCCCCCGCCTGCATGGCGACGCTTACGGCGCGCGGGAAGAGCTTATCGTCCACGCCGGAGGAGAGGATCACCCACGGCATGGCGATGTTCTCGTTCAGCTTTTGCGAGGCTGTCAGCAGTTCCTGCTGCGTGCCCTTGCCGAACAGCGGCATCTCCACCTTGTAAAGGTCGGCACCGCTGTCGCCCAGCTCTTTGGCCGCGTCGATAATCGCCTGTTCGCGGTTAAACGCGGCACCGCGACGTGGCGGACGCACCACCGGCTCGATAATGCTCAGCAGACCGTTATCGTGGCACAGCGTATTGAACGCTTTCACCATCTCCAGGCGCTGCTGCGGATCTTCATCGCTGCGCCACAGCACCAGCAGCTTCAGTGCTTTGCCGCCATCGCGTTTGACCGCCTGCGCGTCGACGTTCTTGTCGATCGCCACGCTGTCGACCGGAATACCGTTCCCCGGAATAAACTCGTCGGCGGCCACAATCATCGCGCAGCTGTTGGCCACGGCCTGCTGCTCGACAATCTGGCGATAGCAGAACTGCTGGTCGACGAGAATGGCGGAGGCGTACGGCGACAGAATTTTTGCCGCGTTGACCTTAAAATCGGTCAGGTGCTGGTCGGTTACCGGTACCGGCGCGCCTGCGGCAGCAAACATCATGCGCATCGCTTCGCGCTGATCCACGGCCAGCATCGCAAAACCGCCGGAAGGTCGGGTGATATCTTTCAGGGTGTACATCGTCATTCCTCAGTCCTTTCGTATCAGTGTGTTTTTTTCAGCCCGGCAGATGCGCGAACCTGTTCAAGAATGGCCGTCCAGTCTTCGCGCCCGCGCCCGGCGGCGCGTGCCTGGTTGTAAACTTCGCGGGAAGCCGCGCCCAGCGGCATCGGAACGTGGAGCTGGTTGGCCACGTCGAGGGCGATCCCCAGATCTTTATGCGCAAGGTCGATCATGAAGGCGGGAGAAAGATCCCCTTTCAGCACCTTGTTCGGCCAGGATGTCGTGAAGTGGCCTTTACCCGCAGGCGTACCGCTCATGACCTTGAGCGCCACGTCAAAGGAGAGGCCAAGCGCTTCGCATAGCACGGCGGCCTCGGCGGAAAGGGCGTTCAGGGCAATGCTCATGTAGTTATTGATAAGCTTCACGCGAATGCCCATGCCTGGCCCGCCGGCGTTAATCAGCTCATTGCCCATCGCCATTAAGACCGGGGTGGCGCGCTCAACCTGCTGCGCCGTGCCGCCCGCCAGCAGGAGCAGCGTGCCGGCGATGGCATGGTCAGAGGTGCGCCCGACGGGCACGTCCATCAGGCTGAAGCCTTGCTCAGCCATGTCGCGTATCAGCGCGTCGGTTTGCAGCGGGTGAATGGTGGACATATCAATGACCAGCGCGTCGCGGGATAACCCTTCGCACACGCCGTGCTCGCCGAACAGGACGCTGCGTACCAGGTCGCCGTTTGGCAGCATGGTGATCACGAATTCCGCGTCCGTTGCTGCCTGCGCGGGCGTTGCCGCCGCCCGAGCGCCGCTCTCTGCCAGCGCCTGAACCGCCTGCGGGTTCACGTCAAAGACGTTAAGCTGGTGACCTTGTTTCAACAGATTCTTCGCCATTGGCGCGCCCATCTGCCCTAAACCGATAAATGCGATTGCTGACATGCCTTTCTCCTGTCACATCGTGTCAATTTTTGTGCGTTTATGTTGTCTGTTTTTGATCGTATTTGTAATTTATAGTCAAAAAATTGACACGGGTCACTTTTTAAACATTTGGTGAAATTAAAATGAAGGCATCAGAAATCGCAGAAGGAATCACCATGACTCGCATCGTTTGTGTCGGCATTACCGTGCTGGATCGCATCTGGTATCTCGATGATTTACCAAAAGAAGGTGGAAAATATGTCGCAAAAGACTATACGGAGGTGGGCGGCGGCCCGGCGGCAACGGCGGCAGTGGCGGCGGCGAAACTGGGCGCGGAAGTGGATTTTATTGGCCGGGTGGGTGATGACGATACCGGCAGACGGCTGCTCGCGGAGCTGGAATCCCTGGGGGTGAAGACCCGCTACACGCGCGTGTTTAAGGGTGCCCGATCGTCACAATCGGCGGTGCTGGTGGACGCAGGCGGAGAGCGCGTGATTGCCAACTACCCCAGCCCCGATCTCCCTGCGGCGGCAGACTGGCTGCAAGAAATCGACTTCTCTCAGTGGGATATTGTCTTAGCCGACGTGCGCTGGCATGACGGGGCAAAACAGGCATTTACCCTGGCCCGTCAGCAGGGCGTTCCGACGTTGCTGGATGCGGATGTCACCCCGCAGGACATCGCGGAGCTGATCGCCTTAAGCGACCACGCGGCCTTCTCCGCGCCGGGGCTGCGGCGCCTTACGCAGCGGGACGAAACAGAAAATGCCCTGAGAAAAGCACAAACGCTCACAAATGGACATGTGTATGTTACGCAGGGGCGAGACGGGTGCTTCTGGCTGGAAAACGGCGCATTGTGCCATCAGCCCGGCTTTGAGGTGAACGTGGTGGATACCACGGGGGCGGGCGACGTGTTCCACGGTGCGCTGGCGGTCAGCCTGGGGCAGCAATTGCCCGCCGCAGACGCCGTGCGTTTTGCCAGCGCCGTCGCAGCGCTGAAATGCACGAAGCCCGGCGGGCGCGCGGGTATACCTGACTGTGATCAAACCCGCTCTTTTTTGTCACTTTTTGTATAAAATGCGGGGCGTGATGGTTTTCAGAGGACAGCCCATGAGCCTTACCGAACTGACCGGCAACCCGCGTCACGATCAGCTGCTGACGCTGATTGCCGATCGCGGCTATATGAACATTGATGAACTGGCGCAGCTGCTGGATGTCTCCACGCAAACCGTGCGCCGGGATATCCGTAAGCTCAGCGAGCAGGGGCTGATCACGCGTCATCATGGCGGGGCGGGCAGGGCATCCAGCGTGGTGAACACGGCGTTCGAGCAGCGTGAAGTCTCGCTTACCGAAGAGAAGCGGGCGATTGCCGAAGCCATTGCGGACTATATTCCCGATGGCTCGACTATTTTCATCACCATCGGCACGACCGTGGAGCACGTTGCCCGGGCGCTGCTCAACCATAACCACCTGCGCATTATCACCAACAGCCTGCGGGTGGCGCATATTCTGTATAAGAATCCGCGCTTTGAAGTGATGGTGCCTGGCGGCACGCTGCGCCCGCACAATGGCGGGATTATCGGGCCTGCGGCAACGGCGTTTGTGTCTGGTTTTCGGGCGGATTATCTCGTGACCAGCGTGGGGGCAATTGAGCACGACGGCGCGATGATGGAGTTTGACGTCAATGAAGCCAGCGTGGTGAAAACCATGATCGCCCACGCTCGCCACATTCTGCTCGCAGCCGATCATACGAAATTTACCGCATCCGCGGCGGTAGAGATTGGCAACGTGGCGCAGGCCACGGCACTCTTCACCGATGAGATGCCTGGCTCGGCTCTGCAAACTCACCTGAAATCCAGTAAGGTTGAAATCATCCTGGCCAGTACCAGCGATGATATTGCCTGAAGCAAAAAAAGCCGCTGAGCAAACAGCGGCTTAAATATTGTTATTTAAAGCTGTATTTCACCCCTAACATCCCCTGCGTATCGCTGTAGCCTTTATCGCCTATCTGCTGAGCCACGTTGCCCCATACGCTAAGCTGCGGCGTAATCTGCCCCTCTACGCCGGTCTTGAGTTCACCGATATTGCGCGAACCATGCATGTCATTGCTGACGTCATCCATGCGGATACGCGTGGTCTGGGTGTTGTGGATCCAGTTCGCTTCGATAAACGGCTGGAAGGTCCGTGATTTACCGTCGTCAATCGCGTTATGTCCGCTGATGTAGGCCTTCACGCCGAGACGTGTCATCAGGTTGCCCTGAGTCTCGTCTTTCACCCGCGTGCCGTTGCGCTCGCGATGATCGTCAGCCTGCACGTCCATCCAAACGGCCTGCGCTTTCGGCTGGATCCAGTAGCTGTTGCGGTCGCTTTCGCCCACCTTAACGCTATAGCCCGCTTCGACAGAGGCGGTCACGCCGCTGGAACGATAACTCTCAGTGGCCTGATCCTGTCCCATTACCTTATTGTCGAACCAGTTATACAGCACCCAGCTATCAACGTAGGTGCCACTTTTATCCGCCTCGTTTGCGTACCAGGTACCATACAGACCGACGCTATAGCCATTCACTTCACCGCGTGAGCGGTAGCCGGTCAGGCTGGAAGCGCTCCGGCTCTGGCTGTTGCCGTAGCCTGCCATCAGGCCGAGATGCCAACGGTCCAGGCCATCGGTGCTCCACTGGGCGACATCGCCACCCAGCTGCAGCACGTAGCGATTGGCGGTGGTTTTTAGCTGGCCGCTGCCGTCTTTAAAACGCGTATGACCGCCGACGTTACGCATCCACAGGCTCGTCACTTTCTGCTCGCCCGTAAGGATGTCGGTGTATTGCGTTTCACCCAGACGATCGTGCAGACGGGTCATAAACAGCGTATTGGCCGCATAGCTGTTTGCCAGATAGCTGCCAAATTCCGGGCGATACTGGTGCTCGCTTTTCGGTGGTGCAGCTGGGGGAACCGGCTCTTGCGGCGGGATCACCGGGTCAACGGGCGGATCTACCGGGTCCACTGGGTCAACAGGTGGATCTACGGGGTCGACCGGTGGGTCTACAGGATCAACGGGCTCGACCAGGCTGGTCAAAAACCAGTTTTTACCTTTTTGCACAACGTTATAGTCATAGCCCCCCGCCACGATACGGCTGGCCTTCTCAAACGTCCCCTCAGAGTTGCCGCCAACGCTGACAATTTCAATCCCTTCTACGGTTTGCGCGCCGGCACCGCCAATGTTGTTCACTTCCACCCCGGTATGACCGGAGGTGTTGCCTTCAACGATCAGTTTGTCCGTTTCCGAAGTGTCGTCAAACAGCACGGTATTGAAGACCAGCTTGCCGCCGTTGCCGATAAAATCATCCTTGATGGTCAGCGTTTGCCACGCCGCGTCCTCTGCATGCTGGAAATTAATCGTGCCGCCCGCATTCAGCGTCAGGCTGGTCAGCGTGGAGCTGTCGCGCAGATTCCAGACGGCATCATTCATCGTCAGTGCGATAGTACCGGTACCCGCGGCGTTGCTCTCAATGAAGGACGCTCCGTTCCACAGGGAATTGTCATCCATAGTCAGCGTAATGGTACTGTTTTGTGCCGGAAGCGAGCTGGTGGCCGCGACGCCGCCTGCGGAAAGGATATCGCCGTTGAGGATGAACTTGCCTCCTGCGGACGCATCAATCACCCCGCCGTTACTGGCGTTCAGGGCATAGCTACCGCTGTCGCGCTGGCCTGCGGTGGTAATGGTTGCACCACCCGCGAGCGCTATCACGCCGCGCGACCAGGCATACATCCCGTGCGGCGCCTGCGCGGAGCTGCTGGTTTTCTCGCTGCTGTTTACCGCAATGGTGACGTTATCTCCCAGATTCACCGCACCGGTGTACGCGTAGACGCCGTGCGCACTGGCACCGTTGGTCGTGATGGTGGCGCCTTCATCAAGGGTGATGGTTGACGAGCCGGTAGAATAAACCCCGGAGGCACTGGCCGCGTCGGTGGTAATCGTCGCGCTTTTGCCTAGCTCAATTTTTGACGCAGAGCCCGCGTACAGGCCATAGGCCGATGTGCCGTACGTTTCGATGGTCGCCACATCGCCCAGCCGGACGTATGAGCCGCTCTGGTTGGTACGAATTCCCTCAGCGTAAGTCCCGCGCGTCACAATATGCGCACGATCGCCGACGATAACGTTATTTTTTGCCTTTGAGGCATCATTCAGTGCATAAGCGCTAATCCCGCGCCCGGTGCTGCCCGTGGTTTCGATATAGAGATCGTCACCCACATAAATATTGGCGGAGCCGAGAGAACCCTGACTGAAGGAGCTGTACCCGGCATTGATGCCGTCACCGCTTTGGCCATTAACGTAGATGTGGGTGCGGTCGCCGGTAATGATAAATACCGGGTTGGCCGGCGTGTTCATCCCGTGGGTACGAATACCGTCGACGTCTTTACCATTATTGGCAGCCACTTTTGACTGGGTGCGAATAGTCAGATCGTCACCAAATATCACGCCCGGGCTGCCGGACGTGGAGTTCTGAATAACGGTAACGGAATGCTCAAAGGCTTCCGCCCCAGGCCCTTCGAGGGTGATCCCATCTCCGTAAATCGGGATATTCCCCGGGCTGTACTGGTAGACATAGTTAGGATCGCCGGTATTTTTGCTAAAGTTCGCGTTTGCCGTTGCAGGTATCAGTGCCTGTATTTCTGCAGGTAAATCCGTTACCGCTCCGGAGGCAGGTAAATTAGCAAAATCTATTACCGCTGCATGTGCGGTAAATAGTGCTGACGTTAACGCCAGCGAAATCGCAGCGGCGACTGGTGAGTGTTTCATTAAATATGGCATGACTGCCCCCTTTCTTTCAGGCGTAGAACATCCTCCACACCATTAGATGTGGGTAGGTAAACAGGTTGAAATTACAAAATAGAAACGAGAATTTTATGAATACTGGTGCCTAACTTCCTCTCAAGTCGTATTTTATGAACATAAATTTTTTTAACATCAATGCCGTCTGATTTTATAATCTCCTGGAGGCACGCACCTGACAAAAATCTGTTCAGTAACGTAAATTCAACAGCGTTCAACATACTGCCGCGTCTGCTATTTACCCGTCTCCCGGAGAAAAGATGGCTGATTTTTTCCTTTAATATAATGTCGTTATCATTCGAATAAATAATTCCCTTTATTTCACTGCGCTGCATGAAAAAATAATTGGCCAATGCTTCCAGCTTGCGGTCTGTGATAATCACGATGTTCATGTTAGTTCTCACCAGACGTTCAATCCATTGCGGATCGGCAAGTACGCGCAGGTTGCAAAACGAAAAGTCTACAAATATAAAGCCGCGTAATAAGTGATTCTTGTTTCCTTGCAATATTTTATTTTCTACTGCAATCTGCAGGAAATGGTTACCACCTGGCCAAACTGCGAATGAGGCATTTCCACAATATTGTGAACGTACTGCGTTATCTGGAAATAACTGACAGGACAATTCACAGCTCATACAGCGGACAACCTTATGCGACGATGTCATCATCCAGTCCACTCCTGTCTTATTTTCACTGTCAATATTTCACTGCCATCCAAATGTGTCAATCTTGAAACATATCCCGTGCCCCTCTCTTGTTTATGATAAATAGTGGTGAAGAATATAAATTCCTGGTGATGTCTATTTTGTCAGGCCGTAGCCATAGCGAAAGGACATACTTTGGCCATCGTATTCCAGGACTATTCTTCAGCCCCTTAAGATTATTCGACAAAAAAAATCCCGGAGGACGATTTACGAAATAGCACTAATAGCTAAAGATTCGTTTCTTAAATCGGCCGTAACGACAGTCTTTTCGCGACTTGGGGCTCAATATAATGAGTGGGCCGGGCGAAGTGTAATGAAATCTCATTATGTCGTTTTAGATGAGAGAAACCTAAGAAAACTGTCTTTTAACCGATTGAAAAATAATGTGTTATTCTTAATCTTAGTTGGGGTGGTATCGCGTCCTGATCCTTCTGACCTATACTGTTGTTAAATATACGTATATCTTTCTGGTGTATATAGTTAAGGGTTGTTATTGCTGAGGAAAGGAAAATTGTATCTTATTAACAAAGTGGTCGAGTATGATCCAGAAAACAAAAACCTGGTAAATCATATTACCGGGCGCTCGATACAATTGCAGCTTCCTGCCAACCTCTGTTTTCTTTATCTCATCACCCATCCCGGAGAAATAATTTCGCAAAACCAGTTAATGGTGGTGGGATGGGGGGAGCGCAATGACGTCACTACGCCGAATACCTTTTACCAGGCTATTTTGACATTACGCAATGCCCTCGCTGAGGTGGGCTTACCGCGCGATACGGTAAAAACGATTTCGCGTCGCGGGCTTATGCTTTCCGAGGCTACCGAGGTTGAATTATTTGTCCCAACCGCTGAGCCAGTCATAGCCAATAAAGACGTGGTCGTTGCCAATGGCGCCGCAAGGCAGAGGCCAGCCTGGCTGATAATAACGACCGCAACGCTTTTGTTGATCGCGCTTATCAACGGGGGAATATTATATAAAAAGCACCAGAACATGCCGTTTAGTCACTACATTCCCCTTTCAACGGGCAGCACGACCCAGGCCTGCCAACTTTTTTATGCACCTAACGAACATATTCAGGATCATTACGTGCGCCTGCTAAACAATAATCCCGGTCTGTGTGCCGAAAAACGATACGTTTTTCTCGTCGGCTATAGTAAAACGGAGCGAATCGCGGCGTTTGTCTGTAATAACGATGCGCGAAGGGACGCGACGGCGTTATGTACCACCCATTATTTTTGGGCGCACGAAAAATGATGACTCTCCGGAACCGTATCATTTTGCTGGCGGCATTTCTGGCGGCCGCTATTACCAGTGGCTGGTTAGCTTATTCGCATTTATCGAGTACGCCGATACGCTGTACGGGAGATGTGGAATGGACGATTGGTAAAAACCGATTTGTGGGTACGGTTTCCTGGCGGATGCAGCATCGGGAGGGGTCTACGGTTATTAACGGTAAATTATTTGGTCAGACGGTTACTGAAGTTAATCGTACCATCTATTTTCACTACAGTGACCATGAGAACGCGCGCGTGTTAAATAACAATCGTATTGTTAAAACCTTTGCCGATAATGCGGATGAGGCTGATATCAACGCAACGCTACCGGGTTTTTACCGCACGCCGGGTAGGGAGCTGAGCCTGATGATCGATGAGTATCGGGGGGCCTGGATTTTTGCCGCGTCAAACGTCCCTTCGCTTTACTGTCGTAAAAACGCGCCGTAAAAATCGATCGCACACCTTAGACCGCATCCATAGTCAAATCTCTTTATTCCCGCTACAGTTACCTCTCCACGGCGAGCAGGAGATAAACATGCTTTATATCTTTGATTTAGGAAACGTCATCGTCGATATCGATTTTAATCGCGTGTTGGGTGCATGGAGCGATTTTAGCCGCGTGCCGCTGGCGACCTTAAAGCAGAATTTCGCGATGGGCGAGACCTTCCACCAGCATGAGCGCGGTGAAATCAGCGATGAAGCATTCGCTGAACGTTTCTGCCAGGAGATGGGGCTTTCGTTAAGCTATGAACAGTTTTCCCACGGCTGGCAGGCGGTATTTGTGGCGGTTCGCCCTGAGGTGATCGACATCATGCACAAACTGCGCGAGCAGGGACATCGGGTCGTTGTGCTGTCAAATACCAACCGTCTGCACACCACGTTCTGGCCTGAAGAATACCCTGAAGTTAAGGCGGCGGCGGATAAGATCTACCTCTCGCAGGAGATGGGGATGCGTAAGCCTGAAGCGCGAATCTATCAGGCTGTTCTGCAGGCAGAGGGATTCACCGCGGCCGATGCGGTCTTTTTCGACGACAACGCCGATAATATAGAGGGAGCTAACCAGTTGGGTATTACGTCAATTCTGGTGACCGGAAAAGAGACGATACCAGACTACTTTGCGAAGCAGCTATGCTAAAAACCGTTCATCAAAAAGCCACGCACCATACTCGCCCGCTGCGGGCCTGGCTGAAACTGCTCTGGCACCGGATTGATGAGGACAATATGACCACGCTGGCGGGTAACCTCGCCTACGTGTCGTTGCTCTCATTAGTGCCTCTGGTGGCAGTCATCTTTGCCCTGTTTTCCGCCTTTCCGATGTTTGCGGACGTCAGCCTGCAGCTTCGTCATTTTGTCTTCGCGAATTTCATTCCGGCAACCGGGGATGTCATCCAGAACTACATTGAGCAGTTTGTTGCTAACTCCAGCAAGATGACGGCAGTGGGGGCATGCGGTCTTATTGTCACCGCGCTGCTGTTGATGTACGCCATCGATAACGCGCTGAACACGATCTGGCGGAGTAAAAAAGCGCGGCCAAAGGTTTATTCCTTTGCCGTGTACTGGATGATCCTCACGCTGGGGCCGCTGCTGGCCGGGGCGAGCCTCGCGATCAGTTCGTATCTGCTCTCCCTGCGCTGGGCGAGCGATTTAAACGGCGTGATTGATAATGTGCTTCGCATCTTTCCGTTGATCCTGTCGTGGCTCTCGTTCTGGCTGCTCTATAGCGTGGTGCCGACCACGCGCGTGCCTAACCGCGATGCGGTCGTGGGGGCGCTGGTGGCGGCGTTGCTCTTTGAGCTCGGTAAGAAAGGGTTTGCCCTTTACATCACCATGTTTCCGTCCTATCAGCTGATTTACGGCGTGCTGGCGGTGATCCCCATTTTGTTTGTCTGGGTCTACTGGACCTGGTGTATCGTCTTGCTTGGTGCTGAAATAACTGTCACTCTCGGTGTATACCGCGAACTTAAAAAAGCAGCAGAAGCTGAAAAACAACAAGAAGCAGACCAACCATGATTGCATTGATACAGCGCGTAACCCGTGCCAGCGTCACCGTGGAGGGAGAGGTGACGGGTGAAATTGGCCCAGGACTTTTGGTGTTGTTAGGTGTCGAAAAGGATGATGACGAACAAAAAGCCAACCGCTTGTGTGAGCGCGTGCTGGGCTACCGTATTTTCAGCGATGCGGAAGGCAAGATGAACCTGAACGTCCAGCAGGCGGGCGGCAGCGTGCTGGTGGTTTCCCAGTTTACGCTGGCAGCGGATACCGAGCGCGGCATGCGCCCGAGTTTCTCGAAAGGCGCCGCGCCGGATCGTGCAGAAGCACTTTACGAGTACTTTGTTGAGCGTTGTCGCCAGCAGGAAATGAATACGCAAACCGGACGATTCGCTGCAGATATGCAGGTATCGCTGGTGAACGATGGCCCCGTCACATTCTGGCTCCAGGTATGAGCATACTTACGGCGTGGCCGCGGGTAACAAGAGAGAGTACAGCTATGTATCACCTTCGAGTACCGCAAACGGAAGAAGAGTTAGAAGCCTATTACCAGTTCCGCTGGGAAATGCTACGCAAGCCATTACATCAGCCAAAAGGCTCTGAGCGAGACGCCTGGGACGCGATGGCCCACCATCAGATGGTGATGGACGAAGAGGGCAACCTTGTGGCCGTCGGGCGTTTGTATATCAACGCCGATAACGAAGCGTCTATTCGCTTTATGGCGGTTCATCCCTCCCTGCAGGACAAAGGTCTGGGGACGCTAATGGCGATGACCCTGGAATCCGTCGCCCGTCAGGAAGGCGTTAAGCGCGTCACCTGTAGCGCCCGCGAAGATGCCGTGGAATTCTTCGCTAAACTCGGTTTTGTGAATCAGGGTGAAATCACAACCCCGCAAACCACGCCGATTCGTCATTTTTTGATGATCAAACCCATCGCCACGCTGGACGATATTCTGCATCGCGCCGACTGGTGCGGACAGCTGCAGCAGGCCTGGTATCAGCACATTCCGCTCAGCGAAAAAATGGGCGTACGCATTCAGCAGTACACCGGACAAAAATTTATTACCACCATGCCGGAAACCGGCAACCAGAATCCGCACCACACCCTGTTTGCCGGAAGTCTTTTCTCACTGGCCACGCTCACCGGCTGGGGGCTTATCTGGCTGATGCTGCGCGAGCGCCATCTGGGCGGGACCATCATTCTGGCCGATGCCCACATTCGCTATAGCGCGCCGATAAGCGGCAAGCCGACCGCCGTGGCCGATCTGGGATCACTGGGTGGCGATCTTGACCGTCTGGCACGCGGTCGCAAGGCGCGCGTACAAATGCAGGTCGAACTGTTTGGCGATAAAACGCCGGGCGCGGTGTTTGAAGGCACCTACATTGTTCTTCCGGCGAAGCCTTTTGGCGCGTATGAAGAGGGCGGGAACGAGGAGGAGTAATCTCCTGTTTACGCTCCCCGGGCGTGCTGAATCCGCCCGGCGATATCCTGCATAACATCTCGCGCTGATTGGCTAATTCCACCAAGCTGGAAGAAGCCATGTATTACTCCCAGCCATCGCTGAGCGGTACACGTCACTCCTTGCTCCGTGAGGCGTTGAAACAGCGCCTCACCTTCATCGCATAACGGATCGTACTCAGCGGTAACGATATGGACAGCTGGCAGGCCGCTGAAGTCTTCTCGCCACAGCGGGCTAACTTCAGGATGCTTACGGTCGGCTCCAGCCAGATATATTTCATAGCCGCTCAGCAGGGTATCGCGAGTAATTACGTAATCCATGCCGTTGAGGGTATAGCTTTCAAAACTGGCCGTGGCGTCGAGCATGGGGTAGATAAGAATAAGCTGTACAGGCTGCCAGAGCCCTTTAGCCTTAAGCCGCAGCGCCGTTACCAGCGCAAGATGTCCCCCCGCGCTGTCTCCGCAAAAGGTGATCCGGTTTTTATCCACGCCCAGTTTATCCGCATATTGCCAGACCAGATCTGCACCTCTTTCCGCATCGTCATGTGCGGCGGGGAAGGTATGCTCCGGCGCCAGCCTGTATTGAATCGCAACCACCCGGCAATTGCCGTAGCAGGCTAACTGACGGAGCTGGTTGTCATGGGTATCAAAGCCGCCGCTGATAAAGCATCCGCCGTGGTAGTAGATGGCAGCAGGCAATAGTTCAGGCGCATTGAGAGGTGAAAATACCCGAATGGTAAGACCCTCAAGAACAAGCGTCTCCACCTGAACGCGCGTTTCGGTCTCCCCGGCAAGCCCTGTGCTGGCAATATAGCCTGCTCGTCGCACCTCAATGCTCTGGCGACGTGACGAGGGCCGCCCTGCAGCGATAAATCCCTGAACCAGCTGTGCAATACCCTTTTCCAGCGCCATGAATAATCCCTTTTACTGTATGGATGAACAGTTTTATAGCCTGGTTTGATTCAAAAGAAAACAAGAATAGTGTTGAAGGCAACAACCTGGAAAGCGGCTCGCAAAGGCGATAACGCGTCTCTCAACGAGAATGGAGAGTATCTGGCATGAAAGGCGGCGGGTATTGCTGTCGAATTACAGGCCGGGCAAGCACGCGCCGCCCGGCACTGTCACAGGGAATTACTCCCCTTCGCCCGGGAACAGGAACGGGTTGATCGAGCTGCGGGCAAAGCCCTCCTGCTCCATCTTTGCGTCCAGAATCAGCGAGGCGAGATCGTCGGCCACCGCTTCGACTTTCGGGTCCTTTTCCTGATAGAGAATCTTCAGGTAGGTGCCGCAGTCGCCGCAGCTTTCGGCTTTCACCGCCGCGTCTTCATTCTCCAGCGACCAGTAGTTCAGATCGCGGGTCTGCTCGCAGTTGCTGCACTTAATGCGCACCACGTGCCACTCGGTTTCACACAGGTTGCAGTGCAGGTAGCGCAGCCCCTGAGTGGTGCCGATTTGCACCATGCTCGATACCGGCATAGAGCCGCATACCGGGCAGAACTGGCGCGCCTCGCCGTATTCGGCGCGAGCTTTGCCCGGGATCAGGCTTGCCATTTGTGCCCAGTAGAGCGACAGGGCTGCCCAGATAAACGGCGCCTTATCGCTGCTGACCAGCGAGAAGTCGGACGCGAACAGCGCGCTCGCCATCTCTTCAAGCTCTTGTTCGGACGCTTTTTCCAGATTCTCAATGACCGCCAGCGCGGTTCCGCTCATTTCCGGCTTCAGCTCGGCAATCAGCGAATGCAGCAGCTTTTGCCAGTGCTTGTCGCGCGGCAGGACGTGAATGTCCAGCGGCGGCTTGCCCTGCGCGTTGGCTTCTTTGATCCGCGCGGTCAGGTCCATTTGCAGCGGGTGGTCGTACAGCACCACTTCCTGCGCGTGGGCGACCAGCGCGGCAAAGCGCAGAAAATCACCCAGCGGGTTGTTCTCTGCCAGCTCGCGCAGACGCTCTGCGCGGCGGTTGTAGAGGTTCTTGAGTCTGGGGAATAACAACGGCGGAATATAATCCGCCGTGCGTTTCTCGCTCGACCCCAGCTCATCTTGCGGGATTATGCGAATACTCATTCAGATGACTTTTCCTGTTTCTGGCGGACTTCACGGTACCAGCGCGGGTGATGTTTCTTCGCCCACGTGCTGGTGACCCATCCCTCCACCATCGCGGTAATGGTGCCTTTCACCCAGAGGGCGGCGTAGATATGCACCATGATAACCACAATTAACGCCACTGCGGCAAATGAATGCAGCATCAGCGCGAATCGGATCACCGGGATTGAGAAAGCAGGCGCAAAGTACGGACGCCAGATGATCACGCCGCTGACCAGCAACAGGACCAGGAAGATAATCGCCGCCCAGAATACGCATTTCTGGCCGAAGTTATAACGCCCGGTGTCACCCACCTCCTCGTTGACGACGATCTTACGAATATTCTTCGCCCAAAAGATATCATCCCGATTGATTAGGTTATGGTGCCAGTAGCGGAAAAACATGATGATGAACGACGCGAACATGATGACGCCCACAAACGGGTGCAGGATGCGCGCCAGCTGTGGTGTCCCCATGATCTGCATCAGCCAGTTGAAGGACGGGAAGAAGAACCCCAGCCCGCTTATCGCCGCCAGCATGAAGCAGAAGGCAGTGACCCAGTGGTTGATGCGTTCCGGCGCGGTGTAGCGCACGATGGTGTCACGTTTTCTCATTTGCGCACCTCGTCTTTCTCTTCATGCAGGTTGTCGTCTTCCTCTTCCGCGCGGTTCGGACCGACGCCGACGTAGTGGAAGATGCTCGCTGCAAAGGTGGCAGCAAAGCCCACCGCTGCCAGCGGTTTCCAGATGCCTTTCCAGAACTTCACGGTGGCGCTGATTTCCGGGTTCTCCGGCAGGCCGTGATACAGGTTCGGCTTGTCGGCGTGGTGCAGCACGTACATCACGTGCGTACCGCCAACCCCGGCCGGATCGTACAGGCCCGCGTTGTCGTAACCACGGGTTTTCAGCTCGCCCACGCGCTCTGCCGCCAGCGTTTTCATATCCTCTTTAGAACCAAAGTGGATGGCGCCGGTTGGGCAGGTCTTCACGCACGCTGGCTCCTGGCCGACGGTAACGCGGTCCACGCACAGGGTGCATTTGTAGACGCGGTTGTCTTCCGGGTTCAGGCGCGGTACGTCGAACGGACAGCCCGCGATGCAGTAGCCGCAGCCAATGCACTGCTCGGACTGGAAGTCGACGATGCCGTTGGCATACTGAATGATAGCCCCTTCTGACGGACATGCCTTCAGGCAGCCCGGATCCGCACAGTGCATACAGCCGTCTTTGCGGATAAGCCATTCCAGCTTGTCGTTCTGCTCCACTTCCGAGAAACGCATCACCGTCCAGGACTTGGCGGTCAGGTCCGCAGGGTTGTCGTACACCCCGACGTTGTGGCCCACTTCGTCACGCAGATCGTTCCACTCAGAGCAGGCCACCTGACAGGCTTTACAGCCGATACAGGTGGTCACGTCGATAAGCTTCGCCACTTCCTGCTGGTGGTCCCGCGCCTGAGGCGCGGGCGTGAAACCGTTAGTCGCGGAACGACGGATAATGTCTTGAGATTGATAAGCCATAAGTCGTCTCCGTTACACCTTTTCCACGTTCACGAGGAAGGCCTTAAACTCCGGCGTCTGCGTGTTCGCATCACCGACGAATGGCGTCAGGGTGTTCGCAATGAACCCTTTCTTCGCCACCCCCTCATAGCCCCAGTGAATTGGGATGCCGATGGTATCCACCTGCTGACCGTGAACGTTCAGCGTGCGAATACGCTTGGTCACCACCGCCTTGGCCTTGATGTAGCCGCGGTTAGAGGAGACCTTCACGGTATCGCCATGGGCAATGCCGAGCTTGTTCGCCAGCTTCTCGCCGATCTCCACAAACTGTTCCGGCTGCGCGATGGCGTTAAGCAGCGCGTGTTTGGTCCAGTAGTGGAAGTGCTCGGTCAGACGGTAAGTGGTGCCCACGTACGGGAACTTGTCCTTTTTACCCAGCGCTTCAAAATCGCTCTTGAAGATACGGGCTGCCGGGTTAGAAACCACGTTCGGGTGCAGCGGGTTGGTGCCCAGCGGCGTCTCAAACGGCTCGTAGTGTTCCGGGAACGGACCTTCCGCCATCTTATCGATAGCGAACAGACGCCCCATCCCTTCAGGCTGCATGATAAACGGCCCGACGTCGCTGCCTGGTGCGGCAGTGCTGTAGTCCGGAATATCCACGCCGCCCCATTTCGCACCGTCCCACTTCAGCAGCTGACGCTTCGGATCCCACGGGTTGCCCTGCGGGTCAGCGGACGCGCGGTTATAGAGGATACGGCGGTTGAGCGGCCATGCCCATGCCCAGCCCAGCGTATTGCCCAGACCCGACGGGTCGGCGTTATCGCGGTTGGCCATCTGGTTGCCTTTCGGCGTCCAGCTACCGGCAAAGATCCAGCAGCCGCTGGAGGTGGTGCCGTCGTCACGCAGGTGCGCGAAGGTACTGAGCTGATCGCCTTTCTTCGCCAGCACGGTGCCGGTGGCCGGGTCGATAACGTCCGCCAGCGCCTTACCGTTGCTCTCCATCGCCACTTCTTCCGGCGCTGGGTTTTCCGGCGTCGAGTAGTTCCAGGTCATGTTCAGCACAGGCTCAGGGTTCGCGCCGCCTTCAGCCGCATACATCTTACGCAGGCGTAAGAAGATACCGGCCAGGATCTCGCCGTCGTTCATGGCGATGCCCGGGGCGTCCGCGCCTTTCCAGTGCCACTGCAGCCAGCGCCCGGAGTTGACGATAGAGCCGTTCTCTTCCGCAAAGCAGGTCGATGGCAGACGGAACACTTCGGTCTGAATCTTCGACGGATCGACGTCGTTCGATTCACCGTGGTTCTGCCAGAAGGTCGAGGTTTCGGTATTGAGCGGGTCAATCGTCACCAGGAACTTCAGTTTCGACAGCGACTCAACAACCTTGTTCTTGTTCGGGAACGAGGCAACCGGGTTAAAGCCCTGGCACAGATAGCCGTTCACTTTGCCCTGATGCATCATCTCGAAATACTGCAGAACGTCGTAACCTTTGTCCCACTTCGGCAGCCAGTCAAAGCCCCAGCTGTTTTCCGCCGTCGCTTTATCCCCGAAGAACGCTTTCATCATTGAGACGAAGAACTTCGGATAGTTGCCCCAGTAGTTCACCTGGCCTTCAAGCAGCGGTTTAGGCGTGCTGGCCGTCAGGTAGGTTTGCAGGTCGGTCTGTTTCTCGCTTGGCAGGTTCATATAGCCCGGCAGGCTCTGAGACAGCAGGCCGAGGTCGGTCAGACCCTGAATGTTGGAGTGACCGCGCAGGGCGTTCACGCCGCCGCCTGCCATCCCCATGTTGCCGAGCAGCAGCTGAACCATCGCCATGGTGCGGATGTTCTGCGCGCCGATGGAGTGCTGCGTCCAGCCGAGGGCGTACAGGAACGACGCGGTTTTATCTTTCGCGCTGGTTTCGGCGATCAGCTCGCACACCTTCAGGAAGTCCGCCTTCGGCGTACCGCAGATGTTTTCGACAACCTCCGGCGTGTAGCGGGAGACGTGCTCTTTCAGCAGGTTCCACACGCAGCGCGGGTGTTGCAGGGTGGTGTCACGCTTCGCAAAACCTTTCTCATCCAGCTCGTAGTTCCAGCTGGTTTTGTCGTACTTGCGTTTTTCGGCGTCGTAACCGCTAAACAGACCATCTTCGAAGTGGTAATCCTCACGCACGATCAGGCTGGCGTTGGTATAAGCTTCGGTGTATTCGCGGTTGTATTTTTCGTTGGTCATCAGGTACAGCAGTAAGCCTGACAGGAAAGTGATGTCAGTACCTGAACGAATAGGGGTGTAGAAATCCGCCACTGACGCAGTACGCGTGAAGCGGGGATCGATCACAATCAGTTTCGCACCGTTGTGGATTTTGGCTTCCATCGCCCAGCGGAACCCGACAGGGTGCGCTTCAGCGGCGTTACCGCCCATCACCACAATGAGGTTGGCGTTCTTGATGTCGACCCAGTGGTTGGTCATCGCACCGCGACCAAATGTTGGAGCAAGACTTGCTACCGTTGGTCCGTGTCAGACACGCGCCTGGTTGTCGACCGCGAGCATACCGAGTGCGCGCGTAAATTTCTGGGTTAAATAACCGGTTTCGTTGCTGGAAGCAGAGGCACACAGCATCCCGGTGGAGAGCCAGCGGTTGACCGTGACGCCGTCGGCGTTCTTCTCAACAAAGTTGGCATCGCGGTCTTCTTTAATCAGTTTAGCGATGCGGTCAAACGCCTCTTCCCAGCTGATTTGCTGCCATTTGTCGGAACCCGGCGCGCGGTATTCAGGGAATTTCAGGCGGCTTTCGGAGTGGATAAAGTCCACCAGACCGGCCCCTTTCGGGCACAATGCGCCGCGGTTAACCGGGTGATCCGGGTCGCCTTCGATATGGAAAATAGACGCTTTGGCGTTTTTAGCACCGTCGCCGAGGCTATACATCAACAGCCCGCAACCGACAGAGCAGTACGTACAGGTATTACGGGTTTCACGGGTGCGCAGCAGTTTATACTGCCGCGTTTCCGCCAGCGCTACGCCGGGTGCAAAGCCCAGTGCCGCTGCCGTGGTGCCTGCCATACCGCCAGCGCAGATCTTAAAGAACTGCCTTCTGCTGACCTGCATGGGTCACTCCTTGTTTCGACATTGCTTACATATGTAGTTTTGACTTCGCGGTTGAAGAATGACCGCAAAGGAAAAAATTTGCGTTAATCCCTCAATTCCACGAGGGATATCATCAGAATACCACATTGTCGGTACAGCTGTTCTAATGGCGTTAATACAAAGTGAACGTATTATCACCATGTTGATTATAAAGTGTGATATCGATCACGTTAACAGCTCTGCATGTTAAAGCGGTGTAGCCGGTGGCAGGTTGCACCCCTGCTAAATGAGTAGGAGAATGGTTGTCGAAAAGTTGATCCATACTATGCGTACAGCCTGTGGTTTATGCTGCAATAGCACGCTCGCTTCCGTGGTTGTTCAGGAATACCGCTGTGTCTAAACAAAACCGTGATCCCCACTCGTCACCCCTGCCTGCCGGCATAGTGGAACTGTCGGTACACCGACCGCCCCACATAACTCATGCCATACCCGATTTTCTGGCCGAAGAAGTGCCCGTTGCGCTCGTTTACAACGGCATCTCGCATGTGGTGATGATGGCGTCTCCGAAAGATCTTGAGCTGTTCGCCATCGGTTTTTCCCTCTCGGAAGGCATCATTGAGCATCCGCAAGATATCTATGGCATGGACGTGGTGCAGGCCTGCAACGGCCTGGAAGTGCAAATCGAGCTCTCCAGCCGCCGCTTTATGGGGCTGAAAGAGCGTCGTCGCGCGCTGGCCGGGCGTACCGGCTGCGGCGTGTGTGGCGTTGAGCAGCTCAACGATATTGGCAAACCTGTTTCACCACTGCCGTTTACTCAGACCTTTAATCTGGCGCACCTCGACCCTGCGCTTGAGCACCTCAACGATGTACAGCCTATCGGCCAGCTCAGCGGCTGCACGCACGCGGCGGCGTGGGTATTGCCGTCGGGAGAGATTGCCGGTGGGCATGAAGACGTGGGCCGCCACGTGGCGCTGGATAAGCTGCTCGGTCGTCGTGCACGTGAAAGTGAGGTTTGGCAGCAGGGCGCCGCGCTCGTTTCCAGCCGAGCCAGCTATGAGATGGTGCAAAAATCGGCGATGTGCGGGGTGGAGATCCTGTTTGCCGTGTCGGCGGCAACGACGCTGGCGGTGGAGGTGGCCGAGCGCTGCAACCTGACGCTGGTGGGCTTCTGCAAGCCGGGAAGGGCGACGATTTATACCCATCCTCAGCGATTAATAGTTGATCAGTAATTTTGAATGATATTGGCAAATCCTTCCGCTTTTAGTTGTTCGCGATGAGGTCTAGTATTTATCTCATCAAGGCACGGTGCCTTACCTAAACAACTTAATGAAAGGGTTTAAATCATGAAAAGCATCAAAACTTTTGTCGCTGTAATCGCTCTGGCTGCTTCTTTCGGTTCTTTCGCTGCGCAGACTGTGACCGCAACCGCCTCTACCATTGATGGTGCAGAAGCGAAAATCGCGGCTTAGGCTCAGGAAGCGGGCGCGTCTTCGTACAAAATTACCCAGGCATTCACCGGTAACCGCGTACACATGACTGCTGAACTGAACAAATAAGCGAGTCACACTGTCGAAAGAGCGCCCCCGGGGCGCTTTTTTAGTTTATGCCCGCCACGCGCAGCAATGCCGTCACCACCGCCGCAGCCACAATGACCACGATTAACGGCATTTTCCGCCAGGCCAAAAACACCGCAAACGCCACGCCCAGCACGCGCGCCATGCCCGCGAAGTGGTCTCCCTCATAAAAGGTGGTCGCCAGCGCCACGGAGAACAGCAATACCGTTGCCGCATCTGACAGCAGCGCCTGAGAACGCTCCGACAACGCCAGCCGGTTGCCGAGTTTGGCGCCGCCAAGGCGCATTAAATAGGTTCCGGCAGAAAGAATGGCGATGCCGAGAATAAAGACCGTCATGTTTTCCATTATTTTTTCCTCGCGGCAAGACCGAGTAAAGAGAGCAGTACCGGTAATCCCACCGGGGCAAACGGCACGGCGGCCAGCGATAACACGGCGCCGCTGCAGGCGCGGATCAGCGTGGTACGGTTCTTAAATGCGGGAACCACTAATGCCAGCAGAATGGCCGGAAATACCGCGTCCAGCCCGATGGTTTCCGGGTCGGGCAACAGTTTGCCGACCATGGCCCCCAGCAGCGCGCCCAGCGGCCAGATGATGGCAACGCCTAAGCCGCACAGCCAGTAGGCGGCTTTACGCTGTTCGGCGGTTTTTTGCGACAGGCCAAACACCACGCTTTCATCGTTCATGATGTGGCAGCCCAGCAGGCTCAAACCGCGCTTGCCCACCAGCTCACGCACCGTCACGCCAAACGGCACGTGGCGCGCGTTGACCAGCAAACCTGCCGCCGCGGCCGCCAGCGGATTGCCGCCGCTCGCCACGATGCCGATAAACATAAATTCAGACGCGCCCGCCAGCACGGTAATGGAGAGCACAAACGGCACCCAGACCGGGAAACCGTAGGCCATTGCCAGCGATCCGTAGGACATCCCGACCACGCCCACCGCGAGGCAGACCAGAATGATTGCTTTTATGGTGTCGCCTTTCAGACAAGAGAGATGATGCTTCATACAATTTTAGCCATATCGAACGTGTATCCATTATAATGAACGCAACGAAACTGATTTTCAAGGCGAACGATTCGTTCGTTTTATAGAACAAGAGGCCGTTATATGACGCAGCCGATCAGCCTGATCGCCAAAAGTCTGGTGCGAGAACGCCTGCGAACCGGGCTTTCACTGGCGGAAATTGCCCGCCGTGCCGGGATCGCAAAATCCACGCTTTCCCAGCTGGAGTCCGGCAACGGTAACCCTAGCCTGGAAACGCTGTGGTCGCTCTGCGTGGCGCTGGATATTCCTTTCGCCCGCTTGCTTGAGCCGCAGCTACCGACCACGCAGGTGATACGCCGTGGTGAAGGGACGAAAGTGGTCGCCGGAGAGGCTAATTATGAAGCCATTTTACTGGCGGCATGCCCTCCCGGCGCGCGCCGCGATGTCTATCTTCTGATGACCCAACCGGGTGCAGACCGTCTTTCTCAGCCGCATCCGCCGGGCTCGGTGGAACATATTGTTGTGACGCAGGGGCGGGCGCTGGTCGGCCTGCTCGACGCGGCGGAAGAGCTCGGCGCAGGGGATTACATTTGTTATCCCGCCGACCAGCCGCACATCTTCAAGGCCCTGGAGCCAGACACTTACGCGCTGCTGGTGGCGGAACAAAACTAACGAAGATAGGGAAAATCATGTCGCTCAAAGCCATCGCTAAAGAACTGGGGCTCTCTGTTACTACCGTCAGCCGCGCCCTTAACGGATATGACGACGTTTCTGACGAGACGCGCGCTCGCGTAGAAGCGGAGGCCCAGCGACGCGGCTATCGGCCTAACACCTTCGCCCGCCGCCTGAAGATGGGCAAAATTGACGCCGTTGGGCTGGTGTTCCCGGTCCATCCTGTTCCGCTCAATAACAGCGTATTTATGGACATGGTCGGCGAAATTAGCCACGAACTGGCGCGACATGAAATCGATTTGTTGCTGATTGCCGATGACGATCTGGCCGATAAACACAGCTATATGCGCATGGTGCAAAGCCGCCGCGTGGATGCGCTGATCGTGGCCCACACGCTGGATCGCGATCCCCGTCTTGAGCAACTGCAGGCCGCCGGATTCCCCTTTCTGGCGCTTGGTCGCAGCCAGCTGCCGCAGCCGTACGCGTGGTTCGACTTCGACAACTATGCCGGTACGTACAATGCGACCCGCTGGCTGATCGGAAAAGGCCATCAGCGCATTGCCCTGCTGGGCGAAAGCAACAATCAGGCATTCATCACCCAGCGTCGTCAGGGCTATCTGGACGCGTTGCGGGAAGCCGGGCTTTCCAGCGAATGGCTGCGCGCCATGCCCCCTTCACGCCGGGTGGGGTATGGCACCACGAAAGAGCTTCTCTCGCTATCGCAGCCGCCCACGGCCATCATTACCGACTGCAACACTCACGGCGACGGCGCGGCGATGGCGCTGGCGGAGCTGGGCCGCCTGACCGGCGAGAACGCCGTTGCGCTGGTGGTTTATGACGGGCTTCCGCAGGACAGCATCGTCGATGCTGACGTGGCGGCAGTGATCCAGTCCACCCGTCAGGGCGTCGGGAAACAGATTGCCGATATGGTTCGCCAGCTGATCAACGGCGAGGCGATCGAGCAGCTCCAGGTGCTCTGGCAGCCCGAATTCTCTCCCGGCCAGACGGCCTGAATCTCTCTATTTTCTAAACCCGATCACAAATCCGAAACGTTTTGGTTTGTATCCGAAACGTTTCGGATCAAAACTCAAGGCATCCCATGACAGGAGATGTCTGATGCAAGATTCCATTTTACGACTCGAAAGCGCGACGGTGGATGTGGTGATAAAAACCCACCCGTTCGCTGAAATTATCTACTGGGGGCCGCATCTTCAGTACTTTTCGCCGCAGAATGCAGAAACCCTTTCCCGGCCAGTTGCCAACGGCAGGCTGGATGTGGATTCTCCGGTCACGCTGATGGCCGAGCTGGGGCACGGCCTGTTTGGGTCGCCCGGTATTGAAGGGCATCGTCTGGGCCGGGACGGTTCACCTCTCTTTAGCACCACAGACGTCCAGCAGCAGGGCCAAACCCTGACGATTACGGCAGAAGATGAACATGCGGGCCTGCGGCTGACCAGCGAGCTGACGCTGGACGCCAGCGGCGTGCTGGCGGTGCGTCACGGCTTAACCAACCTGAAAGCGCAGGCGTGGCAGGTGGACCGTTTTGCCATAACGCTACCCGTGGCCGAACGCGCACGGGAGGTGATGGCCTTCCACGGGCGCTGGATCCGGGAATTTCAGCCGCACCGCGTGACGCTTGAGCACGACAGCTTTGTGATTGAAAACCGCCGGGGTAAAACCTCCCACGAGCACTTCCCGGCGCTGATTGCCGGTAAGCCGTCATTCAGCGAAATGCACGGCGACGTCTGGGGCGTGCATCTGGGCTGGAGCGGCAACCACCGCCTGCGTGCGGAAGCCAAAACCGACGGCCGCCGCTATCTGCAGGCTGAAGCCCTCTACCTGCCGGGCGAAATGGCGATTGAGGAGGGCGGCACGCTCTGGACGCCGCGCCTGTATGCAAGCTACTCCGCGCAGGGCCTGAACGGCATGAGCCAGCAGTTTCACCATTACCTTCGCGACAACGTTATCCGCTTCCCCGAAAACAAACCGCGCCCGGTCCACCTCAATACCTGGGAAGGCATCTACTTTAATCACGACCCGGACTACATCATGCGCATGGCCGACGAGGCGGCCGCGCTGGGCGTGGAGCGCTTTATCATCGACGACGGCTGGTTCAAAGGTCGCAACGACGACTACGCCGCGCTGGGTGACTGGTATCTGGACGAGAAGAAGTACCCGAACGGCCTCACGCCGGTCATCAGCCATGTGAAACAGCTCGGCATGGCGTTTGGCATCTGGGTTGAGCCGGAGATGATTAACCCGGATTCCGATCTTTATCGTGCGCATCCCGACTGGGTGCTGGCGTTGCCCGGTTACAGGCAACATACCGGGCGGCACCAGCTGGTGCTTAACCTGAACATTCCGCAGGCGTTTGATTACCTGGTGGAGCGCATGAGCTGGCTTCTGGGTGAACATGAGGTCGACTACGTGAAGTGGGACATGAACCGTGAGCTGGTACAGCCGGGTCACGACGGGAAGGCCGCCGCCGACGCGCAAACCCGCCAGTTTTATCGCCTGCTGGACGTGCTGGGCAAGCGTTTCCCGCACGTCGAATTTGAATCCTGCTCCTCCGGCGGGGGGCGAATTGATTATGAGGTGCTGACGCGCTGCCACCGCTTCTGGGCCTCGGACAACAACGATGCGCTGGAGCGCAACGCTATCCAGCGCGGCATGAGCTACTTCTTCCCGCCGGAGGTGATGGGGGCGCATATCGGTCATCATAAATGCCACGCCACCTTCCGCCAGCACAGCATTGAATTCCGCGGTCTGACGGCCCTGTTTGGCCATATGGGGCTGGAACTGGATCCCCTCACCGTTGATGAGCAGGAGCGCGAAGGTTATCGCCGTTACGCCGCGCTGTATAAGCAGTGGCGCGAGGTTATCCATCAGGGCACCCACTGGCGCGTGGATATGCCGGATGCCACTACGCTGGCACAGGGTATTGTGAGCGAAGATAAAACGCAGGGACTGTTTATCGTGAGCCAGCTCGCCATGCCGGACTACACGTTGATGATGCCGCTGCGCATGCCGGGGCTTGAGGCCAGCGCGCAGTATCGTATTTCGCTGCTCGATCACCCTGAGATTCGCATCACCGGTGAGGGAGGCCATACCATGCGCAAGCTGCCGGCATGGATGGAAACGCCGCAAACGGCGAGCGGTGAGTGGCTGATGCAGGCGGGCATTGCGCTGCCGATTCTCGATCCGGAAAGCGCCATCCTGATTGGCGTGGAACGCGTGTAAAGGTGACGGGCCGGGAAACTGGCCCTCCGTTGAGGATAAAAATAATGAACACAACAACCTGTACCCACAAAGACAACCCTAATTTCTGGATTTTCGGGCTGTTCTTCTTTCTCTACTTTTTCATCATGGCCACCTGCTTTCCGTTCCTGCCGATCTGGCTGTCGGATATCATCGGCCTCAATAAAACCCATACCGGCATCGTCTTCTCCTGCATCTCACTCTCGGCCATTGCCTTCCAGCCGGTGCTTGGGGTGATCTCGGATAAACTGGGGCTGAAAAAACACCTGCTGTGGATCATCTCCGTGCTGCTGTTCCTGTTTGCCCCTTTCTTCCTCTACGTCTTTGCGCCGTTACTGAAAGCCAACATCTGGCTGGGCGCGCTGAGCGGCGGCATTTATATCGGCTTTGTCTTTTCGGCGGGCTCAGGGGCCATTGAGGCCTACATTGAACGCGTGAGCCGTAACAGTTTCTTTGAGTACGGCAAGGCGCGCATGTTTGGCTGCCTCGGCTGGGGGCTGTGCGCCTCAACGGGCGGGATCCTGTTCGGCATCGATCCGTCGTATGTTTTCTGGATGGGTTCGGGGGCGGCGCTGCTGTTGATGCTGTTGCTGGTGGTCGCAAAGCCAAGACCCAATCAGACGGCGCAGGTGATGAATGCGCTGGGTGCCAACCAGCCGCAGATCACCGCGAAAACGGTCTTTAGCCTGTTCCGTCAGCGCAGAATGTGGATGTTTATTCTGTACGTGATTGGCGTGGCCTGCGTCTACGACGTCTTCGACCAGCAGTTTGCTACCTTCTTCAAAACGTTCTTCGCCACGCCGCAGGAGGGCACTCGCGCCTTTGGTTTTGCGACCACTGCCGGGGAAATCTGCAATGCGATCATCATGTTTTGTTCACCGTGGATCATTAACCGCATCGGCGCGAAAAACACGCTGCTGATCGCCGGGGTGATTATGGCGACGCGCATTATCGGCTCGTCGTTTGCCACCACCGCCGTAGAAGTGATTGCCCTGAAGATGCTGCACGCGCTGGAGGTACCGTTCCTGCTGGTAGGGGCCTTCAAGTACATCACCGGGGTGTTTGATACGCGTCTTTCGGCGACTATCTATCTGATTGGCTTCCAGTTCGCGAAACAGTCGGCGGCGATTTTTCTCTCCGCGTTTGCCGGGAATATGTATGACCGGATCGGTTTCCAGGAGACGTACCTGATGCTGGGCTGTTTCGTGCTGGCGATTACGGTGGTGTCGGCGTTTACGCTCAGCAGCAGGGAGGAGATAGCGGCGGGCAATAAGGCGCTAGAAGTCCATTAACACCCTGAACCCATTCACTATTCCGGCGTTGGTCAAAAAATGAATAACCTTATAAAAACTACGGCATTGATAATCATTTTCAATATCATTTAATTAACTATAATGAACCAACTGCTTACGCGGCATTAACAGCTGTGCCGCCCGACAATAATGGAGAGGATTATGAGTTATACACTGCCATCCCTGCCGTATGCCTACGACGCACTGGAACCGCATTTCGACAAGCAGACGATGGAAATCCATCACACTAAACACCACCAGACCTATGTGAACAACGCGAACGCCGCGCTGGAAAGCCTGCCTGAGTTCGCTAACCTGCCTGTTGAAGAGCTGATCACCAAGCTGGACCAGCTGCCAGCGGACAAGAAAACCGTGCTGCGCAACAACGCGGGCGGTCACGCTAACCACAGCCTGTTCTGGAAAGGCCTGAAAACCGGTACTACCCTGCAGGGCGACCTGAAAGCGGCTATCGAGCGCGACTTCGGTTCCGTTGACAACTTCAAAGCGGAGTTCGAGAAAGCCGCTGCAACCCGTTTCGGCTCTGGCTGGGCGTGGCTGGTACTGAAAGGTGACAAACTGGCCGTGGTTTCTACCGCGAACCAGGACTCCCCGCTGATGGGTGAAGCGATCTCTGGCGCATCCGGCTTCCCAATCCTGGGTCTGGACGTGTGGGAACACGCTTACTACCTGAAATTCCAGAACCGTCGCCCGGACTACATTAAAGCGTTCTGGGACGTGGTGAACTGGGACGAAGCAGCAGCGCGTTTCGCCGCTAAAAAATAAGGTTGCATTGACGCCTGTGAGAAGCGAGTCTGATGGCTCGCTTTTTTTGTATCTGCGTAATGGAGGCAGCGATGCATTATCCGGTGAATGTATTTACAGGCAAGGTAAGGGAGTACGACGGCAGCCGCCCGAGCGCCATCGCCAAAATTCAGGTCGACGGTGAGCTGACGTTAACCGACCTCGGGCTTGCGGGTGACGAGCAGGCCGAAAAGAAGATCCACGGCGGGCCGGAGCGCGCGCTGTGCCACTATCCGCGCGAGCACTATCAGTACTGGAAGGCGGAGTTCCCCGAGCAGGCGGATCTCTTCGTTGCTCCCGCGTTTGGTGAAAATCTCTCCACTGAAGGGCTCACCGAAAAGAACGTGTTTATTGGTGATATCTACCGCTGGGGCGATGCCCTGATTCAGGTGACGCAGCCGCGCTCGCCGTGCTTCAAGCTCAACTACCATTTCGGCATTCATGACATGTCGGCTCAGATGCAAAGCGCGGGTAAAACCGGCTGGCTGTACCGGGTGGTGCTGGCTGGGCAGGTTTCAGCGGATGCGCCGCTTGAGCTGGTATCACGCCTGAGTGAGGTGTCTGTTTACGACGCCTGCGCCATTGCGTGGCATATGCCGTTTGATGACGAGCAGTATCATCGCCTGCTGTCGGCAGCGGGGCTGTCGACCAGCTGGACAAGAACGATGCAGAAACGGCGTTTAAGCAGCAAGATAGAGGATAATTCCCGGAGATTGTGGGGTAAATAGACCTCCGTAAAAAGTAGGCCGGGTAAGGCGAAGCCGCCACCCGGCACTAACAGCTACGAACGCTTATACAACGGTAGCCACAGCGTTAACCGCAGCCCACCCAGCGGGCTGTCGTCGGCTTTCACCCAGCCGCGGTGCTGCTGCATGGCGGTTTCCACAATCGCCAGCCCCAGTCCCGTACCGCCCGATTCCCGGTCGCGCGCCTCGTCGGTGCGGTAGAACGGACGGAAGATCTGCTCGCGGTCTTCCGGGCTGACGCCAGGACCGTCGTCGTCGACGATGACGGTGATCCCGTCTTTATCCACCGAGAACGCTACCTCAATCTTCGTGTGCGAGTAGCGCAGGGCGTTACGCACGATATTTTCCAGCGCGCTTTCCAGCGCGTTGGGGTTACCGTACAGCGGCCACGGGCCCGGCGGGAAGTTAACGGTGAAGGATTTGCCCATCTGCTCTGCTTCGAACGCCGCGTTATCCAGCACTTCATGCCACAGATGATTGGCTTTCACCGTTTCGCTCACCAGCGCGTTTTTCTGCTGATTGCGCGACATGACCAGCAGATCGTTGATCATGCTGTCCAGACGATGCGCTTCGGTTTCGATGCGCTCCAGCTCTTTGCTTTCTCCGCTGCGGCGACGCAGCAGGGCGGTACCCAGCTGTAAGCGCGTGAGCGGGGTACGCAGTTCGTGCGAGATATCCGACAGCAGGCGCTGCTGGGCCGTCATCATGCGATCGAGCGCGCTCACCATCTGGTTAAAACTGGTCCCGGCGGCCAGGAACTCCTGCGGTCCGGACTCCAGTTCCGGGTGCTGCCTCAGGTTGCCCTGCGCCACTTCGTCGGCGGCGTTTTTCAGCTTACGTGCGGGTTTTGCCAGGCTCCACGCCAGCCATAACAGCAGCGGCGAGCTGACCAGCATCGTGACAATCAGCAGCAGGAGAGGGCGGTCAAACAGCAGGTTGATAAAATCGGACTGGGAGCTGCTCGCGGGGCGAATCAGGTAGAGCTGATAGTTATCCTCGCCATCTCTGACGGAGAACGGCCCCACCATCTCTACGCGGCCATATTTTTTCTTCTGGGGGTGATCGGCATTATCTGCCTGGCCAATGAAGTTGCGGATGATCTGCATTTCATTGCGATCGGCGCCAATCACGCGGCCTTCGCTGGTCACCAGCAGCAGGCGTTGTCCGGGCGGCGCCCACTTGTCGATAGCGCGAAACAGCCTGCGCCACCACATCAAATCGTTTGGCGGATCGTTTGCCAGCTCGGCTTCCACGTGCTGCTCGATCATCACGCCCTGACGTTGCTCGCTGTCGAGCAGCTCCGTCATCTGGCGTGAGTCGAGTTTTGGCAACATCAGTACGAGCATTAAAACCAGTGCCAGCGTCAACCAGAAGATGGCGAAGATGCGGGCGGTTAAGCTTCCTATCATGAAGCGGAAACCATCAGATAACCGCGACCACGCAGGGTTTTAAACCATGGGTGACCGTCTTTACGCTCCGGCAGCTTACGGCGCAGGTTAGAGATGTGCATGTCGATGGCGCGGTCAAACGGGGTAAGACGCTTGCCCAGCACTTCCTGACTTAAATGTTCACGCGATACCACCTGGCCGAGGTGCTGTGCCAGCAGATACAGCAGGGTGAACTCGGTGCCGGTGAGTTCGAGCGTCTGGCCATCAAAGCTCGCTTCCTGGCGGCCCGGATTCAGGCTCAGGGAGTCGACTTCAAGGGTCGGTGAACTGTTGTCTGTATTCTGCTGCTGCTCGCTCCAGTGGGAACGACGCAGGATCGCGCGAATACGGGCGACCAGTTCGCGGTCGTTAAACGGCTTCGGTAAATAGTCATCTGCGCCCAGCTCAAGGCCGAGTACGCGGTCGAGTTCGCTGCCGCGCGCGGTCAGCATGATAACGGGGGTCTGGTGCGTCTGGCGAAGCTCTTTCAGCGTATCAATGCCGTTTTTCTTCGGCATCATCACGTCGAGCAAAAGTAAATCGATGCTGTCGTCAAGGAGACTCAGCGCCTGCTCGCCATCATGGGCAACCAGGACGTTGAAACCTTCCATGTCGAGCAACTCCTTTAAAAGGGATGTGAGCTCTCGGTCATCATCAACTAACAGGATTTTATTCATTGTTTAAATACCTCCGAGGCAGAAATTACGACATCAAGGCTGTCTAATCCATGACTTTACGTTGTTTTACACCCCCTGACGCATGTTTGCAGCCTGAATCGTAGACTGTCTCTCGTTGAATCGCGACACGAAAGATTTTGGGAGCAAGTGATGCGCAAAGTTACCGCTGCCGTCATGGCCTCAACGCTGGCGTTCAGTGCGTTTAGCCAGGCTGCTGTAGCTATCATCAGCGATAACGGTCCCTTACAAGAGGGCGCAACGCAGAACAGCAGCCAAAGCCATATGTTTGACGGCATAAGTTTAACCGAACATCAGCGTCAACAGATGCGAGATCTGATGCAGAGGGCGAGACACGACCAGCCCCCTGTTAATGTTAGCGAAATGGAGACAATGCATCGCCTTGTCACCGCAGAAAATTTTGACGAAAGCGCTGTGCGCGCTCAGGCCGAAAAAATGGCACAGGAACAGGTTGCTCGCCAGGTAGAGATGGCGAAGGTCCGCAACCAGATGTTCCACCTGCTAACGCCGGAGCAGCAAGCGGTTTTGAACACCAAACATCAGCAGCGTATGGATCAGCTGCGTGAGGTTGCACGGATGCAGCGAAGCTCAGAAACCTCGTTTTTCAGTAGCAATAGCAGTACCCGTAGTAACCAGTAAACCCTGTTTTCCTTGCCATAGACACCATCCCTGTCTTCCCCCACATGATGTGGGGGTTTTTTTTGCCCCACATTCTGTTTGTTAACCGTTTATTCATCCTTCGACTCCACATGCTTCCGTTATACTAGCGGCATGACATGACAGGAGCGTTTATGAATCAATCCTATGGAAGACTGGTCAGCCGGGCCGCCATCGCGGCGACCGTCATGGCATCCAGCCTGTTACTGATTAAAATCTTTGCCTGGTGGTATACCGGCTCGGTCAGTATTCTGGCGGCGCTGGTGGATTCGCTGATGGACATTGCCGCCTCATTGACCAACCTGCTGGTCGTCCGTTACTCGCTGCAGCCAGCGGATGAAGAGCACACCTTTGGGCACGGTAAAGCGGAGTCGCTGGCCGCACTGGCGCAAAGCATGTTTATATCCGGTTCTGCGCTGTTCCTGTTTCTCACCGGCATACAGCATCTCGTCTCGCCGACGCCGATGAACGATCCTGGCGTCGGCGTCGTTGTGACGGTCGTTGCACTTATTTGCACACTTGTTCTGGTAACGTTCCAGCGCTGGGTCGTTCGCAAAACGCAAAGTCAGGCCGTACGGGCGGATATGCTTCATTATCAATCTGATGTTATGATGAATGGGGCTATTCTTATTGCGCTCGGTCTGGCCTGGTATGGCTGGCATCGGGCCGATGCGTTGTTTGCGTTAGGGATTGGTATCTATATTTTATATAGCGCCCTGCGGATGGGGTATGAAGCAGTGCAATCGCTGCTTGACCGCGCCCTCCCGGACTCAGAACGTAATGAAATTTTTTCTATCGTGACCGCCTGGCCCGGCGTCAGCGGTGCACACGATCTTCGAACGCGGCAGTCAGGGCCGACCCGCTTTATTCAGATTCATATTGAAATGGAAGACAACCTGCCACTGGTTCAGGCTCACGTGATTGCTGAGCAGGTCGAGCAGGCGATTTTGCAGCGTTTTCCTGGTTCAGACGTCATCATTCACCAGGATCCCTGCTCGGTTGTACCCGGACATGTTGGGCTTTCGTAATTCGTTGTAAAAAAGTGAGCCAGGCCAGCATTTTGTGTATAAATTACCGCCATTTGGTCTGACCTGAATCAATTCAGCTGGAAGGGATTGATATACTATTTGCAGTATTCGTTGGTCGATAAGTTTCTTCCGGCAACAGATTTCAATTTTGCATTCCTAAGTTCAGAGGTAGTCATGATTAAGAAAATCGGTGTGTTGACAAGCGGCGGTGATGCGCCGGGCATGAACGCGGCAATTCGTGGGGTTGTCCGCGCGGCGCTGACGGAAGGTCTGGAAGTTTTTGGTATCTATGATGGTTACCTGGGTCTGTATGAAGACCGTATGGTTCAGCTCGACCGTTACAGCGTGTCTGACATGATCAACCGTGGCGGTACCTTCCTTGGGTCTGCGCGCTTCCCGGAATTCCGTGATGAACACGTTCGTGAAGTGGCTATCGAGAACATGAAAAAACGTGGACTGGACGCCCTGGTGGTTATCGGCGGTGACGGCTCGTACATGGGTGCAAAACGTCTGACTGAAATGGGCTTCCCGTGCATCGGCCTGCCGGGCACTATCGACAACGACATCAAAGGCACCGACTACACCATCGGTTACTTCACCGCGCTGGGCACCGTTGTGGAAGCGATTGACCGCCTGCGTGACACCTCTTCTTCCCACCAGCGTATCTCTATCGTTGAAGTGATGGGGCGTTACTGCGGTGACCTGACCCTGGCTGCGGCAATTGCGGGTGGCTGTGAGTTTGTCGTGGTTCCGGAAGTGGAATTCAGCCGTGAAGATCTGGTAGCTGAAATCAAAGCCGGCATCGCGAAAGGCAAAAAACATGCGATCGTGGCTATCACCGAGCACATCTGTGACGTAGACGAGCTGGCGAAGTACATCGAAACCGAAACCAAGCGTGAAACCCGTGCAACCGTACTGGGGCACATCCAGCGTGGCGGTTCCCCTGGCCCGTATGACCGTATTCTGGCGTCCCGTATGGGTGCGTACGCAATCGAACTGCTGCTGCAGGGCCACGGCGGCCGCTGCGTCGGTATTCAGAACGAGAAACTGGTTCACCATGACATCATCGACGCGATTGAAAACATGAAGCGTCCGTTCAAAGGTGACTGGCTGGACTGCGCGAAAAAACTGTACTGATTGGCTCTGTTGCCCGGTGGCGCTGCGCTTACCGGGCCTACAAAAGCACGACTCGTAGGCCGGGTAAGGCGTAGCCGCCACCCGGCTTTTTTATGCGTGCACGCTTTTTTATTCCACTACGTTATAGCCAATCTTTTTTTATTCTTTAATCCTCGATTCGCTTTCTGGCACGCTGCATTCATCAAAACACTACACAAGAGAGCTGGGCGATGAATAAATGGGGCGTGGGTTTAACATTATTGCTGGCATCGACCAGCGTTCTGGCTAAGGATATCCAGTTACTGAACGTGTCATACGACCCGACGCGTGAACTGTATGAACAATACAACAAAGCGTTTGCGGCACACTGGAAGCAGGAAACCGGCGACAATGTCGTGGTTCGCCAGTCTCACGGTGGTTCTGGCAAGCAGGCGACCTCCGTCATCAACGGTATTGAAGCCGACGTGGTGACCCTGGCGCTGGCCTATGATGTTGACGCGATCGCCGAGCGTGGCCGTATCGACAAAAACTGGATCAAACGCCTGCCGGATAACTCCGCGCCCTACACCTCGACCATCGTTTTCCTGGTACGTAAAGGCAACCCGAAACAGATCCATGACTGGAATGACCTGATTAAGCCGGGCGTGTCAGTTATTACCCCTAACCCGAAAAGCTCCGGCGGCGCACGCTGGAACTATCTGGCCGCCTGGGGCTATGCATTGCACCACAACAACGGTGACCAGGCTAAAGCCCAGGAATTCGTGAAAGCGCTGTACAAAAACGTCGAAGTGCTGGACTCCGGCGCGCGCGGTGCAACCAACACCTTCGTGGAGCGCGGCATTGGTGACGTGCTGATTGCGTGGGAAAACGAAGCCCTGCTGGCGACCAACGAACTGGGTAAAGATAAGTTTGAGATCGTGACCCCAAGCGAATCTATTCTGGCTGAGCCGACCGTCTCTGTTGTCGATAAAGTGGTTGAGAAGAAAGACACCAAAGCGGTGGCGGAAGCCTACCTGAAGTACCTCTACTCGCCGGAAGGTCAGGAGATTGCAGCGAAGAACTTCTATCGTCCACGCGATGCGGCTGTGGCGAAGAAATATGACGGCGAATTCCCGAAACTGAAGCTCTTCACCATTGATGATGTTTTCGGTGGCTGGACGAAAGCGCAGAAAGAGCACTTCTCTAACGGCGGCACCTTTGACCAGATTAGCCAGCGCTGAACATAAATAAACGACACGGTGACCCGGCGTGAGAAATCCGCCGGGTTTTTTATTTGGTCATCATTTTGCGTTACTCTTTTGCCTCTATTGAAAACAGGGAACGCGTCGTGAAAAAAATTATCTTATTGATCCTCATTGTCATCGCCCTTGCCGCTGGCGGCTGGTACTGGATGAAAGCGGGTAATCCGAATGCGTTGCGACATATCGTTCTCGACCAGTGCCTGCCGAATCAACTGCAGCACCGTAACCCGGCACCGTGTGCGCAGGTGAAGCCTGACGCAGGCTATGTAGTCTTTAAAGACCGCAACGGGCCGCTGCAATACCTGCTGATGCCGACATATCGCATCAACGGCACCGAAAGCCCGCTGTTGACCGAAGCGCATACGCCGAACTTTTTCTGGCTGGCCTGGCAGTCGCGTAGCTTTATGACCCTGAAGCGTGGAAGCGAGGTGCCCGACAGCGCCATTTCACTGACGATTAACTCGCCGACAGGGCGCACGCAGAACCATTTTCACATTCATATCTCCTGCCTGCGCCCGGACGTGCGCGAGAAGCTGAACGCGGCACAGGGAGACATCAGCACCCAGTGGCTGCCCCTTCCTGGCGGCCTGGAAGGGCATGAGTATCTTGCTCGTCGGGTGACGGAGAATGAACTGGTGCAGCGCAGCCCGTTCATGATGCTGGCTGAAGAGCTGCCGGAAGCGCGCGACCATATGGGGCGCTTCGCGCTGGCAATGGCGCAGCAGTCAGATGGTTCGTTTGTGTTGCTGGCCACCGAGCGCAACCTGCTGATGCTTAACCGCGCGTCTGCTGAGGAACTGCAGGATCATCAATGCGCTATCCTGAATTGACCCCACCATAAATAGCGTTTACTCGCCCTGCCTGTCGCCGTAGACTTGCTGAAAAATTCTACAGGAGACAGGTATGTCGCTCTGGTCAACGTATCCTCTGTTGCTGCCTTCACTGATTGTGGGCGTCACCATCGTACTATGGGCGACGTCGCTATTGCCGGAGTTCATTACCGCGCTGCTGTTCTTCACGGCGGCAATGACCGCGAAGATCGCCCCGCCGGAGACGATCTTCGGTGGTTTTGCCTCGTCGGCTTTCTGGCTGGTCTTCAGCGGATTCGTGCTCGGCGTGGCGATACGTAAAACCGGGCTGGCGGACCGGGCCGCCCGGGCGCTGTCGGCAAAGCTCACCGACTCCTGGGTATTAATGGTAGCGAGCGTGGTGCTGCTGAGCTATGCGCTGGCGTTTGTGATGCCGTCGAATATGGGACGTATTGCGCTGCTGATGCCGATTGTCGCCGCAATGGCGAAACGCGCCGGTATCGCTGACGGCTCCCGCGCCTGGTTTGGTCTGGCGCTGGCGGTAGGGTTCGGGACGTTCCAGCTTTCGGCGACGATTCTGCCCGCTAACGTGCCTAATCTGGTGATGAGCGGTGCGGCAGAAGGTTCGTACGGCATCCACCTGAACTATGTCCCGTATCTGCTGCTGCACACGCCGGTGCTGGGCATTCTCAAAGGCCTGATCCTGATTGGCCTGATCTGCTGGCTTTTTCCCGGCAGCCCAAAACCGCCGCAGGAACAGGCGCCGTCTGAACCCATGGGCCGGGATGAAAAGCGTCTTGCCTGGCTGCTGGCGATAGTGCTGGGGATGTGGGTGACGGAGAGCTGGCACGGCGTGGGGCCCGCCTGGACCGGGCTGGCGGCGTCGGTCATCGTTATGCTGCCGCGCATCGGTTTTATCACCGGGGAGGAGTTTTCTGCGGGGGTGAATATGCGCACCTGTATCTACGTTGCCGGTATACTGGGGCTGGCAATCGTCGTGACGCAAACCGGTATCGGAACGGCGGTGGGCGAGGCGTTGCTCCGTATTATGCCGCTCGATGCAGACCGACCGTTCACCAGCTTCCTGGCGCTGACCGGTATTACCACCGCACTCAACTTCATCATGACCGCTAACGGCGTTCCGGCGCTGTATACCACCCTGGCGCAGAGCTTCTCGGATGCGACCGGCTTCCCGCTGCTGTCGGTGATCATGATTCAGGTGCTGGGCTATTCTACGCCGCTGCTGCCGTATCAGGCGTCGCCGATCGTGGTGGCGATGGGGTTAGGAAAAGTGCCTGCCAGGGCGGGGATGGTGCTCTGTCTGGCGCTGGCGGTGGCAACGTATCTGGTGCTGCTGCCGCTGGATTATCTGTGGTTTAGCCTGCTGGGACGGCTGTAAAAAAGCCCGGTGGCGCTGACGCTTACCGGGCCTACAGAACCGTAGGGCGGGTTAGCGAAGCGCCACCCGCCACAAAGGCAATTACGCCTGTTTAGCCGCTTCTGCCGCTTTAACGATCACCGCGAAAGCGTCCGCTTTCAGGGATGCACCGCCAACCAGCGCGCCATCGATGTCTGGCTGGGTGAACAGCTCAGCAGCGTTAGACGCGTTAACGGAACCACCGTACTGGATGATCACTTGCTCAGCCACTTTGGCGTCAGCTTTCGCAATGTGGTCACGGATGAATTTGTGAACCGCCTGAGCCTGCGCAGGGGTGGCTGATTTGCCGGTGCCGATCGCCCAGACTGGCTCGTAAGCGATAACCGCGCCTTCGAACGCTGCTGCGCCCTGCGTTTTCAGCACTGCGTCGATCTGACGTGCGCACACTTCTTCAGTTTTGCCCGCTTCGTTTTCTGCTTCGGTTTCACCGATGCACAGAACCGGGATCAGACCCTGCTCTTTCAGCACGGCGAATTTCTTCGCGATGAACTCGTCGGATTCTTTGTGATAGGTGCGACGCTCGGAGTGGCCGATGATGATGTATTTCGCGCCGATATCTTTCAGCATTTCAGCGGACGTTTCACCGGTGAACGCGCCAGACAGGTTAACGTCAACGTTCTGCGCGCCCAGAATGATGTGGCTGCCGTCAGCGGCACGTTTAGCCAGATCCAGGTACATATCCGGCGGAGCGATAGCAACCGCGCAGCCGGTCACGCCAGCCAGCTCTTTACGCAGGTTCGCAACCAGTTCGTTTACCATGTGGCGGCTGCCGTTCAGTTTCCAGTTACCCATCACTAAAGGATGTCGCATTTCAATTCTCCACGCTCAATAAGCGAATTAAGGAATATGGCCACCCTGTCGGGCAGCATGGTCTGTGAATCAGTATAGAGATTTTCCCTCGAAAGGCTTTGCTTTTTGTCATTAATTCGCCCCGCCGAGAGTGTCAGATAGTGCCAGCTTAATCGGTTCAACAGCGAAGGTCAGTCCTTTTTCGCCGTTGTCCGCCACCACATAGCGGATTGCGCCTTCGGTATCGGCGTAGTAACGCTTGTTTTTACCGGCGGTGAGGAGTTTTTGCAGCTTTTGCTGGCTTTGCTTTTTCGTCAGCGCAGGGCTAAACGCCTGCAGGACCGCGCTCATGTACTCCAGCGCTTTCGCCTTCGCGGCTTTCTGCTCTGGCCCTTGTATCGGCAGCCAGGTGATTTGCATGCTTTTGATTTTTAACGTCCCGCGCTCCAGCGCCGTGGAGGCATACAAATTCTCGTTAATCTTGCTTGCCGCACGGGTCAGGGTAGGCGTGTCGCGGGGGCCATCAATGGCACGAAACTCATCCAGCGGCAGCGTGGGATTGGCCTGATTGAAGGCTTCACGAAACTGGCTGATGGACTGATCGAACGACGGTGCGCCCGCCAGCAGGTACGGTGCTGTGGTCGGGGCTGTGGTTTCGGCGGCGTGCAGGGTAAAACCCGCGCTGAGCAGCGCTAAACACAGGAATAGAGAATGTGCCGAACTTTTCATCAACATTGCCCCTGGCCGTAAGTGCTCATGATTAAAACGATATCTGGTCGGCTTGTCAAAAGGTCACAACTCCAGGGTAAAATGCGGGCTAAACGATAATAAGGAACCTTACATGACCATACAGCAGTGGCTGTTTTCATTCAAAGGGCGTATTGGACGCCGTGATTTCTGGATCTGGATGGTGACGTGGGTTGTCGCCATGCTGCTTCTGTTTTTCGTCGCCTATAACGCGTGGCTGAGCACGCAAACGGCGGCCTTCGCGCTGGTCTGCCTGCTCTGGCCAACGGCGGCTGTCGTGGTGAAACGCCTGCACGATCGCGGCCGCTCCGGCGCGTGGGCATTTCTGATTATTCTGGCGTGGATGCTGGTGGCGGGAAACTGGGCGATGCTTCCGTCCATCCTGCCGTGGGTGGTGGGCAGGCTGCTGCCGTCGGTCATCTTCGTGATGATGGTTGTCGATCTGGGCGCGTTTATTGGCACCCAGAGCGAAAACAAATACGGTAAAGACACCGTTGAGGTGAAATATCGCTGATCACCAGTAGTGTTCGGCGGTCATATGGCCCGGTCGGCGGCGAAGATGTTTCGTCATCTGCCGGGTATCCTTCAGAAGCTGCTGCGTGTCGCGTACCATCTGCGGGTTGCCACACAGCATGACGTGGCTGGTTTCAGCCGTCATCGGTAAACCCACCGCCTCTTCCAGGGCACCATTCTCAATTAACGCCGGCACGCGACCGGTCAGCGTTCCTGCTACGGTTTCGCGGCTGACCACCGTCTGAATCTTTAACTTTCCGCCGTACTGCTGTTCCAGCGTCTGCATCTGCGGCAGGTAGCTCAGGTCTGCGGCGTAGCGCGCAGCGTGAACCAGCACGATGTTTTTAAAACGCTCCAGGTCTTTGCCGTACTGCAAAATAGAGAGATAAGGGCCGATGGCCGTACCGGTTGCCAGCATCCAGAGCGTGTCACAATCCGGGATCTCTTCGAGCACAAAGAAGCCTGCTGCTTCACTCACGATTTGCACGTCGTCGCCGGGCTTGAGGGCGGCAAGGCGCGGGCTGAGTTTACCGTCCGGTACGGTGACCAGATAGAACTCGAGATCCGGGTTATCAGGCGCGTTAACGTAAGAGTAGGCGCGCTGCACGCGCTCGCCGTCGACATCCAGCCCCAGCTTCGCAAATTGCCCGGCTTTAAACGGGTGGACGGGAGCATGCAGGGTGAGACTAAATAGCGCATCGGTCCAGAACTGTATCTTTGTGACTTTACCTGTTACCCAGTCCGCCATGATCTTCTCCTGTGCTGTTTCTCTGTTCTATCTTCCGTACTTAACGGGGAGATTTCCAGCCCATTTGGGCCGGAAAGCTCTATCGATCAAACGGTTTTACAGAATGTGCGTCTGTACGTCCGGGTCTTTGCGGTCGAGATAGTGGATAGACTGGATGCGGCGAATGGTGCGTGATTTTCCGCGGATCAGCAGCGTTTCAGTGGTGGCCATATTGCCCTTGCGGCTGATGCCGTCCAGCAGATCGCCTTTGGTGATACCTGTCGCCGAGAAGACCACGTTATCGCTACGGGCCATATCATGCAGCGCCAGCACTTTGTTGGCCTCGATGCCCATCGCTTCGCAGCGTGCCAGCTCGTTTTCCCCGATACGGCGGTTCTCTTGGCTGTCGCCTTTCACCTCGTGGCGGGGCAGCAGACGAGCCTGCATATCGCCGTCCAGCGCGCGGATCACTGCTGCAGAGACTACGCCTTCCGGCGCGCCGCCGATGCCGTACAGCACGTCTACTTCGCTGTCCGGCATGCAGGTCAGGATTGAGGCGGCAACGTCACCATCCGGAATGGCAAACACGCGCACGCCGAGCTTTTGCATCTGCGCGATGGTGGCGTCGTGGCGCGGTTTGGCCAGAATGGTGACGGTGAGTTCGCTCAGCGGTTTGTTCAGCGCGCGGGCGACGTTACGCAGGTTCTCTTCCAGCGGCAGGCTAAGGTCGATTGCGCCTTTCGCGCCAGGACCGACAATCAGCTTTTCCATGTACATATCCGGCGCGTTGAGGAAGCAGCCCTTATCGCCCACGGCCAGCACCGCCAGGGCGTTGGCCTGACCCATTGCGGTCATGCGCGTACCTTCGATCGGGTCGACGGCGATATCCACGGCATCACCTTTGCCGGTACCGACTTTTTCACCGATGTAGAGCATTGGCGCTTCGTCGATCTCGCCTTCGCCGATCACGATGGTGCCGTCGATGTTGACCTGGTTAAGCACAATGCGCATGGCATGGACGGCTGCGCCGTCTGCGGTATTTTTGTCACCACGACCCAGCCACTTATAGCCTGCAAGGGCAGCCGCTTCGGTGACGCGGGAAAACTCGATAGCAAGTTCACGTTTCATGAGGTACTCGTACAATCAAAAGGAATTGCACGAAGTTTATCACAGAGTGGGGAGGGGCGAGGGGACCGGTGCGGTCCCCTCGCCCTGACCCTCTCCCCAGGGGAGAGGGAATATATGATTACTCTTCGTGCTCTTCCCACGCCAGGGCGCGTTTCACCGCTTTCTTCCAGCCGCTGTAGCGGAAGTTACGCTCGGTGGTTTCGATGCCCGGGCGGAATTCGCGTTCGATCACCGCTTTTTCCTGCAGCTCGTCCAGGTTCTGCCAGAAGCCTACCGCCAGACCGGCAAGGTACGCCGCGCCCAGCGCCGTGACTTCACGCACTTCAGGACGCTCAACGCGGGTGCCCAGAATGTCGGACTGGAACTGCATCAGGAAGTTATTCGCGACCGCACCGCCGTCCACGCGCAGGGCGTGCAGACGAATGCCGGAGTCCGCCTGCATCGCTTCCAGCACGTCGCGCGTCTGGTAGGCGATGGATTCCAGGGTGGCGCGAATAATGTGGTTAGAGTTAACACCACGCGTCAGGCCAAAAATTGCGCCGCGTGCATACGGATCCCAGTACGGCGCGCCCAGACCGGTGAACGCAGGCACCACGTACACGCCGTTGGTGTCTTTCACTTTGGTCGCGAAGTACTCGGAGTCGAACGCATCGCTGATCAGCTTCATCTCGTCGCGCAGCCACTGGATAGACGCACCGGCCATGAACACCGCACCTTCCAGGGCATAGTTCACTTCGCCGCGTGGTCCACAGGCGATGGTGGTCAGCAGGCCGTTTTCTGATTTCACCGCTTTCTCGCCGGTGTTCATCAGCATAAAGCAGCCGGTGCCGTAGGTGTTCTTCGCCATCCCTTCTTTGACGCACAGCTGGCCGAACAGCGCCGCCTGCTGGTCACCGGCAATACCGGCGATAGGAATACGGGTGCCGCCTTTACCGCCGATGTTGGTCTGGCCGTAAACCTCAGAAGACTTGCGCACGTCAGGCAGCATCGCGCGTGGGATATCCAGCGCGTCCAGCATCTTGTCATCCCACTCCAGGGTGTTGATGTTGAACAGCATGGTACGCGAGGCGTTGGTGTAGTCGGTGACGTGGACGCGTCCCTGGGTCATCTTCCAGATAAGCCAGGTGTCGACGGTGCCGAACAGCAGCTCGCCGCGTTTTGCACGCTCGCGTGAACCTTCCACGTGGTCGAGGATCCACTTCACTTTTGTGCCGGAGAAATACGGGTCAACCACCAGACCGGTGGCGCTGCGCACGTACTCTTCCATGCCGTCGCGCTTCAGCTGCTCGCAGATCTCAGAGGTACGGCGGCACTGCCAGACGATGGCGTTGTAAATAGGCTTACCGGTTTCACGTTCCCAGACAATCGTCGTTTCACGCTGGTTAGTGATACCAATCGCGGCAATCTCGTCGGAACTGATATCGGCTTTTGCCAGCACTTCGACCAGCGTGGAGCTTTGTGACGCCCAGATCTCCATTGGGTCGTGTTCGACCCAGCCTGGACGAGGATAAATTTGCTCAAATTCGCGCTGTGACACGCTGACGATGTTCGCGTCATGATCCATTACGACAGCGCGGGAGCTGGTAGTGCCCTGGTCGAGCGCAACGATATATTTTTTTTCGGTCATGGTATGTGTCCCGTAGTCAGATTACAGCGAAGCTTTTTGTTGTGCGGTAGAAGTCGTTTCCTTCTCCTCTTCCACACAAGTGTCGCACGGTAAATGGCGACCAATTAATTTGCGGTAGCTGAACGCACCCAGCGCAGCCCCGACAACTGGCGCAAACAGCGGTACCAGGAAGTAAGGAATGTCTTTGCCACCGGTGAAGGCGACGTCGCCCCAGCCTGCGATAAAGGCGAACGCTTTAGGTCCGATATCACGCGCCGGGTTCATCGCGAAGCCGGTCAGCGGGCCCATGGAGGCACCAATCACCGCAATCAGCAGGCCAATCAGCAGTGGGGCCAGCGGGCCGCGCGGAATGCCGTTTCCGTCGTCGGTCAGCGCCAGGATAACGCCCATCAGAATAGCGGTAATCACCATTTCAACTGCGAACGCCTGCACAAAATTGATATGCGGGTTTGGATAGGTTGAGAAGATGCCTGCCAGATCCAGACTTTCGACGCTGCCGCGCACCATATGATGCGTCTGTTCGAAGTCGATGAAAAGATTGTAATAAAGCCCGTAAACTAACGCCGCTGCGCAAAACGCGCCGGCAAACTGAGAAAGAATGAAAGGAACTACTTTGCGTCCGTCGAAGCACGCGAACAGCCACAGTGCGATAGTCACCGCCGGGTTAAGATGTGCACCAGACACCCCTGCAGTCAGGTAGATGGCCATCGCCACGCCCAGACCCCAGATGATACTGATTTCCCACTGACCAAAACTGGCACCCGCCACTTTCAGTGCAGCGACACAGCCCACTCCGAAGAATATCAACAACCCGGTACCAAGGAACTCGGCAATGCACTGGCCTTTTAAGGTTGATGTCTGACTCATAATCGGAATCCTGAAGAAATTGATGTTTATTGTTAGCATGGCCGCCCGTGACAGCCACGATGCCCTGTAGACATAGTGTTAATTTATCGTTAACGAGCAAAAACGAGAAATATCGAAATCGAAATGTGTGGTCTGCGTCAATAAAATGAGCGTTTTCGCGCCATAAAGCACATTTTTGCAGCAGTACAGGATCAGTACAGGAATGTGAGCTGAATCATTTCATTAACGAATCAGTTAACAATTTAGGGGTATATGACGCGAACGCACCAGGACCAGACCTAAAAGTGTTGCAAACCGCGATCTGCGCGGTGTGTCGCTGGACACAGAGCGCCGCGCTCCATACAATCGACGGTATATGTCGTGCGCGTTTATGTTAAAGCGTCGCCTTGCAATTCAGGAGAGGTAGCATCATGTCTTTAGAAGTGTTTGAGAAACTGGAATCGAAAGTACAGCAGGCGATTGACACCATCACCCTGCTGCAGATGGAAATTGAAGAGCTGAAAGAGAAGAACAGCAGCCTGGCGCAGGAAATACAGAACGCGCAGCACAGCCGCGAAGAACTGGAGCGCGAAAACAACCAGCTGCGCGAACAGCAGAACGGCTGGCAGGATCGCCTGCAGGCGCTGCTGGGACGTATGGAAGAGGTTTAATTCCCATTGGGATTAATGAGTAGGCCGGGTAAGGCGAAGCCGCCACCCGGCTTTTTTTATGGTTTGATGTCAGTCGGCGATCACCATAAAAAAGGCCGCCAGAGGCGGCCTTAACGCTACTTGTCCTGCGCTATCATAGTAAAAGCAACGAACACATTCGGTTCATCACTCTTTACAACGAGTACGCTGGCGACAATGAACGCGATACATAAATAGCGTTTCATTATGCGGTCCCTGCAGCTAACCGCTCCACCGTTCACCACCGGTGATAAGTCGGTGGACACAAGCCTGATCAAGGGTTGCTTTACGGTTGTGAAGACACCTTTCCCTGGACCGATGCCCATGTGCGAGATGGCGGAAAGGGACGCAGCATCATAGTAAGCAACAGCAGCGTAGTTAAGGTCTGTATAGATAATTAGGAATTTATAAAGGGTCGAGGGGATTACCTGAGATTTGAATCAGGGTAAGATAAAAATCCTGGTCAAAGGTTGCAAGCCTTCCCAACGGACCGCGAATCCCGAGGGACAAAAAAACCGCCACATTACTGTTGGCGGTTTTTTTATGGTTCACGCTTACGGTTTTATTACTCGATATCCAGCGGATCTTCGGAAAGGATAATGCCGGTATTATCGGCGTAGAGATGGTCGCCGGAGAAGAAGGTCACGCCGCCGAAGTTAACGCGCACGTCGCTTTCGCCGATGCCGTCACCTGCCGCCCCTACCGGTATGGCCGCGATGGCCTGAATCCCGATATCCAGGTCTTCCAGATCGTCCACCTGACGCACGGAACCGTACACCACAATGCCTTCCCACTCGTTTTGTGCGGCAATACCGGCCAGTTCAGCATCAATCAATGCGCGGCGTACGGAACCACCGCCATCGACCACCAGTACGCGGCCACGGCCGTTCTGTTCGAGCAGATCGTACAACAACCCGTTATCCTCGAAACATTTCACCGTGACGATCTGTCCGCCAAACGACGACCGCCCACCAAAGTTGGAGAACAGCGGTTCAACGACGTTGACATCTTCCTGGTAGATGTCACAAAGCTCGGAGGTATCGTATTTCATAGGTTTAACGCTCAGTTGCTGCGAATGTGTTCAGTATATCGTGCGAAATGCGTTGTTGGCAAAATCATCAATTGTTAATTGATATTTGTCAGCTAACTGAGCGTCTGGCTTAAGACAATCCCGATGACGAACAACAGGTTAGTCAGCAGCGCGCCTTTTACCGTGCGCTCCAGCATCGGCGGCATGGCGGCCGGGCTGCGTTCACGCATCACAAAACGGGCCTGCTTAATCAGCAGCGGCGCGGCAAGCACAAACAGCCAGCCCCACAGACTGTGCAGGGAAATCAGGTTAAACAGCGCCAGGCAGACCAGAGCACCCATCAGCAGGCAGGCATGGTAGCGACGCGCATTCACCGGCCCCAGACGGACCGCCAGGGTGTTTTTGCCGTTCTCCCGGTCGCTGTCGATATCGCGCAGGTTGTTGATGTTGAGCACCGCGGTCGCCAGCAGACCGCAGGCGGTCGCAGGCAGGAACAGCGCAGGGATCACCGTATGCGCCTGTAAGTACCAGCTTCCCATCACGCTCAGCCAGCCGAAGAACACCAGTACGGAGATATCCCCGAGCCCAATGTAGCCGTAAGGACGCGTGCCGACGGTGTAGGTGATGGCTGCGATAATGGCCAATAAACCCAGCACCAGGAAGCCAATAAAATCGCTGGGGGTCTTAGACGCCACTGTCACCAGCGCCAGACCCGATAAACAGATCAGCACCACGGTGATAATCAGCGCGCGTTTCATCTGCGCCTGGGTAATCACCCCTTTTTGCATCCCACGCAGCGGCCCGATACGGTCAGGTTTGTCGCTGCCTTTCACCGCGTCGCCATAGTCGTTGGCGAGGTTGGAGAGAATTTGCAGCAGGCCGGCGGTAATCAATGCCAGCGCGGCAACCAGCGGATCGAAATAACCCTGCCACCAGGCAAGCGCCGTACCGACGATAATCGCGGCAAAGGCCAGAGGGAGTGTTTTAGGGCGCAGACTTTCGAGCCACGCCTGAGTACGGCTGATGTCAGTCATAAGTATTTAGCCAATAAAAATGGGGGCATTAGCCCCCATTAAACGTGATGAGAATCCAGTAACCGCGATTATAGGATAAAACGGCTCAGATCTTCATCTGCCACTAACGCATCCAGATGTTTACTCACATATTCTGCGTCAATGGTAACGGTTTGACCGTTCAGATCGCTCGCGTCGTAAGAGATATCTTCCACCAGGCGTTCCAGCACGGTATGCAGACGACGCGCACCGATGTTTTCGGTGGTTTCGTTCACCTGCCATGCGGCCTGGGCAATACGTTTGATACCGTCTTCGGTGAACTCGAGGTTCACGCCTTCGGTCGCCATCAGCGCTTTGTACTGAACGGTTGCAGAGGCGTTTGGCTCGGTCAGGATACGTTCGAAGTCTTCGGTCGTCAGCGCCTGCAGCTCAACGCGGATAGGCAGACGGCCCTGCAGTTCCGGGATCAGATCCGACGGGCTGGCAACCTGGAAGGCACCTGATGCGATAAACAGGATGTGGTCCGTTTTCACCATGCCGTGCTTGGTTGAGACGGTGCAGCCTTCTACCAGCGGCAGCAGGTCGCGCTGAACGCCTTCGCGGGATACATCCGGGCCGGAGCTGTTGCCGCCGCGCTTACAAATTTTGTCTATTTCGTCGATAAACACGATACCGTGCTGCTCAACCGCGTCGATAGCGTCCTGCTTCAGCTCTTCCGGATTCACCAGCTTCGCCGCTTCTTCTTCAATCAGCAGCTTCATCGCGTCTTTGATTTTCAGCTTACGCGTTTTTTGCTTCTGACCGCCCAGGTTCTGGAACATGGACTGCAGCTGGCTGGTCATCTCTTCCATTCCCGGAGGTGCCATGATTTCCACACCCATTGGCGCGGCAGCGAGATCGATCTCAATCTCTTTATCATCCAGCTGGCCTTCACGCAGCTTTTTGCGGAACGCCTGACGCGCCGCAGACGGTTCCGCCTGCTGTTCAGCCTGACCCCAGTTGTTTTTTGCCGGTGGGATCAGCACGTCGAGAATGCGCTCTTCGGCCATCTCTTCCGCGCGATAGCGGTTTTTCTCAATGGCCTGGACGCGCACCATTTTGATCGCCGAGTCGGTCAGATCGCGGATGATGGAGTCCACTTCTTTACCCACATAGCCCACTTCGGTGAACTTGGTGGCTTCAACTTTGATGAACGGTGCGTTGGCCAGCTTCGCCAGACGACGGGCGATTTCGGTTTTACCGACGCCGGTCGGGCCGATCATCAGAATGTTTTTCGGCGTCACTTCGTGGCGCAGCTCTTCGTCAAGCTGCATACGACGCCAGCGGTTACGCAGGGCGATAGCCACGGAACGCTTGGCGTTATCCTGGCCGATAATGTGTTTGTTCAGTTCGCTGACAATTTCGCGTGGGGTCATTTCAGACATGGGAGATCCTTACGCTTTGGAGGTCAATTCTTCGATGGTGTGGTTGTGGTTGGTATAGATGCAGATATCACCTGCAATATCCAACGCCTTCACCGCGATATCACGCGCGTTCATGTCGGTATTTTCCAACAGTGCGCGGGCAGCAGCCTGGGCATAAGGGCCGCCAGAGCCGATGGCAATCAGGTCATTTTCCGGCTGAATCACGTCACCGTTACCGGTGATGATAAGCGATGCGGTCTCATCAGCGACCGCCAGCAGCGCTTCGAGCTTGCGCAGCATGCGGTCGGTACGCCAGTCTTTTGCCAGCTCAACGGCGGCTTTCACCAGATGACCCTGGTGCATTTCCAGTTTACGTTCAAACAGTTCAAACAGCGTGAAGGCATCCGCCGTGCCGCCTGCAAAGCCGGCGATCACTTTGTCGTTGTAGAGACGACGCACTTTCTTCACGTTGCCTTTCATGACGGTATTACCCAGCGTGGCCTGGCCATCACCGGCGATTACCACATGGCCGTTACGGCGTACACTTACTATTGTTGTCACGAGCAGACCCCCTGGTTACAGAATCGGGAAACAGAAGCCCTGAGCCTGTGCCCAGGGCTGAATTAAATGATAGATGGGGGGGATTTTGGGGGTTTCAACCCCCGGAGGCGAGTCGAATGCAGTTTGTGTGACCGGCGATTTTCAAACGAGAAAGGGTGCCATCGGCATTTTCTTTGCCTTTGACCGGACCAATCACCACGCGATTCCAGCCGTTATTGGTGGTAATACGCGAATCAAACCCTTCAAAGGCCAGCTGCGCGCGCACCGTTTCCGCCTGCTCCGCACCTTTGAACGAACCGCACTGTACCATCCAGCGACGTTCGTCTTTTTTCTCCGCCGTCTGCTTCGGCGCTTCGGTCTCTTTCGTGACCGGCGCGGCCTGCTGCGTTTTCGGCTGCTGCGCAGTGGTATGCGCTGGCGTCTGGAGCAGATCCTGATACGGCTGAGCCGCCTGCTTCTGCTGCTGCGCTTTAGGCTGCTGCTGGACAGGCTGAGACTGCACCGTACGCGTCGGCTGCTGATACGGCTGTTCCGTTACCCGCGGCTGTGCCTTCGGCTGCTGTACCGGCTGGGTTTGCGCCCACTGCTGTTGCTGCTGAATCTGCTGTTGTGCCTGGCGACGCTGCAGCGTTTGCTGACGCTGTTCCGGCGTCTGCTCATTCCACGGCACTTCGTTCAGCTGCGTAGGCTGCTGGCGCATATCGGCCTGCATTTGTGCCAGCAGCTGACGCTGTTCATCCGTCAGCTGATTCGCATTCTGTACTTCACCACCCGCAGAAGGTTCCGTTGGCGCACGTACCCCAGGCTGACGGCTTTCCAGCTCTTTGATATAGCGCCAGCGCTCTTCAGGCTTCGGAGGGAGGCCATTTCCGGCGACTTTACTGGCCTGAAGCGCCTCAGACTCTTCTTTTTTATGGTGCGTGATAAAGTACAGGCCACCAATAAAGGCGACGACTACAGCCGCAGCAATAGCGACCATTGCTGGCGAGACAGCAGGCAGGTTACGTTGCTTTTTTCTTGAGCTACTCTTTTTGCGTCGCGAAGGTGCCGGCTGGCCGCGACGTACATAATCTCGTTGTGCCACTATCGTTTCGCTGTATTTATTCGTTCGTCAGTCCGCCATGTTACTTAAGCGGCGGGGCTTTGACCAGATAAGGGTATCCGAAAGACGTTTACTTTAAGTCAATGCCTGGGTCGTGCCGCGGACGATCAGTTCGCAGTCCAGCAACCGTGAGCCGCTGCTAACTGTTTGACCGTGAAGCTGATCCAGCAGAAGCAGCATCGCTTCGCGGCCGATTTGGTAGCGCGGCTGAGCGACCGTTGAGAGCGGCGGATCGCAAAATTCCGAAAGCGAAATATTATCGAATCCGATGATGGATAAATCTATCGGTATGCGAAGGCCGCGGCGTTTGGCATACGATAATGCACCCAGCGCCATCACGTCGCTGTGACAAAATACGGCGGTTGGCGGTTCAGGCAGGTCCAGAAGCTTTTCCAGCGCCTGTCCACCGGCTGCGAAGGTAAAGTCTCCGCGCGCAATGTAATGCGGATCGACCGTAGCGCCGGTACGGCGCAGCGCCTGAACGTATCCCTGCAGGCGGTAGTGACACAGCGGCATCTCTTCCGGCCCGGCAATGCAGCCTATACGCTTGTGCCCCAGCTCCTGGAGATAGTTTACGGCGTTGAACGCGGCGGTAAGGTTATCGATATGGACCGTCGGCAGCTCCAGCTCTGGCGCAAACTCGTTGGCCATCACCATCGGCGGTAAATTACGCTGCTCTTCGATGCTGGCATCAAACGGCAGGCGAGAGCCAAGCAGCAGCATGCCGTCGATCTGCTTGGTGATGATGAGGTCGATGAAGGTTTTTTCCTGTTGGTTCTGATGGGCGCAGTCGCCAATCAGGACCAGGTACCCCTGCTCCGCCGCCGTGACTTCAATACCGCGGATAATCTCGCTGAAGAACGGATCGCAGATGTCCGGCACAATCACCAGGATAGTGCGCGATTCATTGCGCTTCACGTTACGTCCCATCGCCTGTGGGAAGTAACCCACTTCCAGCGCTGCCTGCTCAACCTTGTTACGGGTCGCCTGGGAGACTTTGTCCGGGTTCATTAATGCGCGGGACACGGTTGCCGTTGAGACTTGTGCTTTCTCGGCAACGTCTTTCATGGTCGCTGTGGCAACCTCTTTCCTGGACTTCAACGTCTTCTCCTCGCCTGAACACCGAACTTCTGACATCACCATTTTTACAGATAGTTAATGGAATCGGTTACAGAATTTTCATAAAAAGTGTGAGGAGCGTTAAATTTTTCGATCCAGCTTCAGCCTTCGATAGGGTCGACGTCCAGGACCCACTTCACTTTTCGCGCTTCGGGCAGGGTGTTAATCAGCACCAGCGCGCCGCTAACAATATGCTGAAGACGAATACGCGAGGGGTGCTGGAGCAAGATCTGCCAGCGGAAACGGCCGCCGCGTTTTGGCGCGAGGGCAGGCACCGGGCCCAAAATCCACAGCTGACTATCCACCAGCGGGCTGGCCTGCAGGAGGTTTCTCAGCTGCTGCAGGAAAAGTGGCGCCTGCTGATTGTTATGATCTTCCGCGCGGATGATGACGTGGCTGGTCCACGGCGGTAGCTGCATGGTCTGGCGTTCGGCCAGCGCCTGCTCGGCAAAGGCGTCATAGCCTTTGTGCAGCAGGGTTTGCAGCAGCGGGTGCTCCGGGTGGTGCGTTTGCAGCACCACTTCGCCCTGTTTACCGGCGCGTCCTGCACGTCCGGCAACCTGGGTGTAAAGCTGGGCGAAGCGCTCGGCGGAGCGGAAATCTGCCGAGAACAGCGCGCCGTCCACGTCCAGCAGGGCGACCAGCGTCACGTCCGGGAAGTGGTGGCCTTTGGCCAGCATCTGGGTGCCAATCAGGATGCGCGCGCCACCGCGATGCACTTCCGCCAGCTGCTGTTCGAGTGCGCCTTTGCGGCTGGTGGTGTCCCGGTCGATACGCGAAATCGGCACGTCCGGGAAAAAGGGCCCAAGCGCCTGCTCCAGCTGTTCCGTCCCCAGACCGACCGGCACAATATGCGTTGAGCCACACGACGGGCACTGGCGCGGCACCGGACGCTGGCTGTCGCAGTGGTGGCAGCGCAGATGACGCTGGGCCTGATGGAAGGTGTAGTAGTGATCGCAGCGCGGGCATTCGGCAATCCAGCCGCAGTCGTGGCACAGCAGGGCAGGTGCAAATCCGCGACGGTTGAGGAACAGAATGACCTGATTCCCCGCCTGCAAATGCTGGCGCATGCGGGTAATAAGCGCGGGCGCTAGCCCCGCCTGGACCTGCTGACCTTTCAAATCCAGCACGTGCTGAATGGCCGGACGGGCATTCCCCGCGCGACGCGTCAGGCGCAGCATGTGGTATTTACGCTGGCGCACGTTGTGCAGCGTTTCGAGCGCAGGCGTGGCGGATCCCAGAACAATGGGAATTTGCTCGCTGTGCGCGCGGTAGACGGCCAGATCGCGGGCGTGATAGCGCCAGCCTTCCTGCTGTTTATAGGAGCTGTCGTGCTCTTCGTCGATCACGATTACGCCAAGATTTTTAAACGGCGTGAACAGCGACGAGCGGGTGCCAATTACAATCGCCGCTTCGCCGTTTTTCGCTTTCAACCAGGCACTGAGGCGCTCGCTGTCGTTCAGGCCGGAGTGCAGAACCTCAACCGGCGCGTTAAAGCGTTCGCGGAATCGGGCGATGGTTTGCGGCGTCAGGCCAATTTCCGGCACCATCACCAGCGCCTGTTTCCCCTGCGCGAGCACGTTTTCCAGCACGCTCAGGTAAACTTCGGTCTTGCCGGAACCGGTGACCCCAGCCAGCAGCCAGGCAGAGAAACGATCGGAGGCGCTATGAATTGCGCCTACCGCGGTGGCCTGCTCGGTATTCAGACGCAGGCGATCCCCTGAAACGGAGAAACTCTCCCGCCAGTCGTTAAGGGCAGGCGCCTCGCTTGCCAGGTCGCTCAGCCCTTTCTTTCTTAATGCCTGTAGCGCCGTTTCGCTGACCTCAAGCTCGTCGACCTGATGCCGCCAGATTTTCCCCTGACGCAGCGCCGCCAGCGCCTGCTGCTGTTTCTGCGAGCGCTTCAGGCTGTTGATGTCGACGGCCTGGCCTTCCTCCGTGGCAAACCAGTACCACATTGGCGCATGGCTGGCGCTCTTGCCCTGACGCAGCATAATTGGCAGGGCGTGGAACAGGACGTCGCCGATGGGGTGATGATAATAATCCGCCGCCCACAGCAGCAGTCGCCAGGTGCTGGTGGAGTAGACGGGCTCGCTGTCCAGCACCTCAACGACCGATTTCAGTTCGTTAAGCGGCAGTTCGCTCTTATCGCTGACGGAGACGACGATCCCCACGCGCTGCTGTTTGCCAAACGGCACGGTCACGCGACAGCCCGCTTTGGCGCTCATGCTGTCGGGCAGCAGATAGTCAAAGGTGCGGGGAAGCGGAACGGGCAGGGCAACGTGAGCGACGGGCATCGAATCTTCCTGACTTGAAAAGTGGCGCGTTAGTATACACATTAGTAAAAGCGGCGTGCGGATCAGTTTGCATACGTTGGTCAAATTCTGTATGATTCGCCGCCTTTGGTGTACTTTACGCCAAAGAACTTACAATCAACATCGCGTGGTGTCTGGCGTTAGGGCTGGAAAAGCGACGCGGCCTTAACTGAGGTTCTCCCATGAAAAAAGATATTCACCCGAAATACGAAATGATTACTGCAAACTGTTCTTGCGGTAACTCTATCCAGATCCGCTCTACCGTGGGTCACGATCTGAACCTGGACGTGTGCGGCAAATGCCACCCGTTCTACACTGGTAAGCAGCGTGATGTTGCAACCGGTGGCCGTGTTGACCGCTTCAACAAGCGTTTCAGCATCCCGGGCGCTAAATAAGTTTCCCGAAAAAAAGGCACCGCAAGGTGCCTTTTTTGTATCCGCTTCTCAGTATTCCCACGTCTCCGGGTCAATACCCAGTTCACGCATGATCACCTTCGCCTCTTCCGGGATTTCATCACTACGCTCTTTGCGCAGATCGTCATCGTTCGGCAACGGTTGACCGGTAAACGCATGCAGAAACGCTTCGCACAGCAGTTCGCTGTTGGTTGCGTGGCGCAGGTTGTTCACCTGACGACGCGTACGTTCATCGGTGAGGATCTTCAACACCTTCAGAGGAATGGAAACCGTAATTTTCTTTACTTGCTCACTCTTCTTACCGTGCTCAGCGTATGGGCTGATATATTCGCCGCTCCATTCAGCCATGAGATACCTTTAATCCTCTCAGTCATTTATCTAAAGGTGCAAAACCAGTAACCACCCGTTTTGAACCGCAATCTTGCCTAGTTTACCGTAGAGACGATACCGTGGCACGGATATTGCCGCTGCAGCGTGCACTAAAGCATATAATTTTAACGGCTATTTGCGCATTGCTCAATCTATACGCAAAGAAGTTTAGATGTCCAGATGTATTGACGTCCATACTTTCAATGTTTACTCTGGTGCCTGACTTTTCACCTCATTCGCCAGGAAGCCCTCACCATGACGCGTAAACAGGCCACTATCGCAGTGCGTAGCGGATTAAATGATGACGAGCAGTACGGCTGCGTTGTCCCGCCCATTCATCTTTCCAGTACCTACAATTTCACCGGATTTAATGAACCCCGCGCGCATGACTACTCGCGTCGTGGCAACCCTACGCGTGATGTAACCCAGCGCGCGCTGGCCGAGCTGGAAGGGGGCGCAGGCGCCGTATTAACCAACACGGGGATGTCCGCCATTCACCTGGTGACCACGGTGTTCCTTAAACCCGGCGACCTGCTGGTTGCGCCGCACGATTGCTACGGCGGCAGCTATCGCCTGTTTGATAGCCTGGCAAAACGCGGCTGCTATCGCGTGCTGTTTGTCGATCAAAACGATGAACAGGCGCTGAAACAGGCGCTGGCAGAGAAACCGAAGCTGGTTCTGGTAGAAAGTCCAAGCAATCCATTGTTGCGCGTTGTCGATATTGCGAAAATTTGTCAGCTCGCAAGGGATGCGGGAGCGATAAGTGTAGTGGATAATACGTTCCTCAGTCCGGCCCTTCAGAACCCACTCGCACTGGGTGCCGATCTGGTGTTGCATTCATGCACTAAATATCTGAACGGCCATTCTGACGTGGTGGCAGGTGTGGTGATTGCCAAAGATCCTGACGTTGTCACCGAACTGGCATGGTGGGCCAATAATATTGGCGTCACCGCAGGCGCCTTCGACAGCTACCTGCTGTTGCGCGGCATCCGTACGCTGTCGCCGCGCATGGACGTGGCGCAGCGTAATGCTCAGGCGATTGTCGACTTCCTGAAAACCCAGCCGCTGGTGAAGAAGCTGTATCACCCGTCGCTGCCGGAAAACCAGGGGCACGAGATTGCCGCGCGCCAGCAGAAAGGGTTTGGCGCGATGTTAAGTTTTGAACTGGACGGTGACGAGCAAACGCTGCGTCGCTTCCTGAGCGGGCTGTCATTGTTTACGCTGGCGGAATCCTTAGGTGGGGTTGAAAGCTTGATCTCCCACGCCGCGACCATGACGCACGCAGGTATGGCACCCGAAGCACGTGCCGCCGCCGGGATTTCTGAGACGCTGCTGCGGATCTCAACCGGTATCGAAGATTCTGAAGATTTAATTGCCGATCTGGAAAATGGCTTCCGGGTCGCAGCCAAGGGGTAATCATGAGTGTGATAGCGCAGGCAGGGGCGAAGGGTCGTCAGCTGCACAAGTTTGGTGGTAGTAGTCTTGCTGATGTGAAATGTTACCTGCGTGTCGCAGGGATCATGACGGAATATTCACAGCCGGGTGACATGATGGTTGTCTCGGCGGCGGGCAGCACCACCAACCAGTTGATTAGCTGGCTGAAACTGAGCCAGACCGATCGCCTTTCTGCGCATCAGGTGCAACAGTCATTACGTCGCTATCAGAGCGAATTGATTGCCGGCCTGCTGCCTGCGGACGTGGCGGACGGGCTGATCAGCGCCTTTACGCACGATCTTGAGCGTCTGGCTGCCCTGCTGGACAGCGGCATTACCGATGCGGTGTATGCCGAAGTGGTGGGCCACGGTGAAGTATGGTCCGCGCGCCTGATGGCTGCGGTTCTGCAACACCTGGGCGTGGACGCCGCCTGGCTCGACGCGCGTGATTTCCTGCGTGCCGAACGCGCCGCGCAGCCGCAGGTGGATGAAGGGTTATCCTACCCGCTGCTGCAACAGCTGCTGGTGCAGCATCCGGGCAAACGCATTGTGGTCACCGGCTTTATCAGCCGCAGCAACGCGGGTGAAACCGTGCTGCTGGGCCGTAACGGCTCCGACTACTCGGCGACGCAAATCGGTGCTTTGGCGGGCGTGTCCCGCGTCACCATCTGGAGCGACGTGGCCGGTGTTTATAGCGCGGACCCGCGCAAAGTAAAAGATGCCTGCCTGCTGCCGCTGCTGCGCCTGGATGAAGCCAGCGAGCTGGCGCGTCTGGCGGCACCGGTGCTGCACGCCCGTACGCTGCAGCCGGTTTCCGGTAGCGATATTGACCTGCAGCTGCGCTGCAGCTACACCCCGGATCAAGGCTCCACGCGCATTGAGCGCGTGCTGGCCTCCGGAACCGGGGCGCGTATTGTTACCAGCCACGACGACATCTGCCTGATTGAGTTCCAGGTTCCTGCGGGCCAGGACTTCAGGCTGGCACATAAAGAGATCGACACGATCCTGAAACGCGCCCAGGTGCGTCCGCTGGCCGTGGGTGTTCATAATGACCGCCAGCTGCTGCAGTTCTGCTATACCGCAGAAGTGGCGGACAGCGCGCTGAAAATTCTGGATGAAGCGGGCCTGCCGGGCGAACTTCGCCTGCGTCAGGGGCTGGCGCTGGTGGCGATGGTGGGCGCGGGCGTCACCCGTAACCCGCTGCACTGCCACCGCTTCTGGCAGCAGCTGAAAGGCCAGCCGGTAGAGTTCACCTGGCAGTCGGAAGAGGGCATCAGCCTGGTTGCCGTTCTGCGCAAAGGGCCAACCGAAAGCCTGATTCAGGGTCTGCATACCTCTCTGTTCCGCGCGGAAAAACGCATCGGCCTGGTGCTGTTTGGTAAAGGCAACATCGGTTCCCGCTGGCTGGAGCTGTTCGCCCGCGAACAGGTCACGCTCTCGGCGCGTACCGGGTTTGAATTTATTCTCGCAGGCGTGGTGGACAGTCGCCGCAGCCTGCTGAACTACGAAGGGCTGGATGCCAGCCGCGCGCTTGCCTTCTTTAATGATGAAGCCGTTGAGCAGGATGAAGAGTCGCTGTTCCTGTGGATGCGCGCGCACCCGTATGACGATCTGGTGGTGCTGGACGTTACCGCCAGCGAACAGCTTGCCGATCAGTATCTTGATTTCGCCAGCCACGGTTTCCACGTCATCAGCGCCAACAAGCTGGCGGGGGCAAGCAGCACCGATAAATACCGCCAGATCCACGACGCGTTTGAAAAAACAGGACGCCACTGGCTCTACAACGCCACGGTTGGGGCTGGCCTGCCGGTTAACCACACGGTACGTGACCTGATTGAAAGCGGTGACAGCATTCTGGCGCTGAGCGGTATCTTCTCGGGCACGCTCTCCTGGCTGTTCCTGCAGTTTGACGGCACCGTGCCGTTCACTGACCTGGTGGATCAGGCGTGGCAGCAGGGCTTAACGGAACCCGATCCGCGCGTTGACCTCTCCGGTAAAGACGTGATGCGTAAGCTGGTGATCCTGGCGCGCGAAGCCGGTTATGACATCGAGCCGGATTCCGTCCGCGTCGAGTCGCTGGTGCCTGCCGGTTGTGAAGAGGGTTCTGTGGATCATTTCTTTGAAAATGGTGAAGAGCTTAACGAGCAGATGGTGCAGCGTCTGGAAGCGGCGAACGAGATGGGGCTGGTGCTGCGCTACGTGGCACGTTTTGAGGCCAACGGAAAAGCGCGCGTCGGTGTCGAGGCGGTGCGTCCTGAACATCCGCTGGCGGCGCTGTTGCCGTGCGATAACGTCTTCGCCATCGAAAGCCGCTGGTACCGCGATAACCCGCTGGTGATCCGCGGCCCGGGCGCCGGGCGCGACGTCACCGCAGGGGCGATCCAGTCCGACATCAACCGTCTGGCTAAGCTGCTGTAAAAACTCAATTTCCCTCTCCCTGTGGGAGAGGGTTAGGGTGAGTGCAGTCTGATGCACTCACCCCCATCATGAATTTCCCTCATCTTCCCTGAGCAAACCTCACCGTTATTGTTGATTATTTCTATTGACGTCCCTCCGCTTTTCCGTCATTTTTACATCTGGACGTCTAAACGTATAGAAGTTCACAAAACAACAGACAATGACACGCGATTGATAGGGGTAGGGTATGAGCTTTTTTCACGCCAACCAGCGGGAAGCACTGAACCAGAGCCTGGCCGAAGTAAACGGTCAGATTAACGTCTCTTTTGAATTTTTCCCGCCGCGCACCAGTGAAATGGAGCAAACCCTGTGGAGCTCTATCGATCGTCTCAGCAGCCTGAAACCAAAGTTTGTCTCCGTGACCTACGGTGCGAACTCTGGCGAGCGTGACCGTACGCACAGCATCATTAAAGGCATCAAAGATCGTACCGGTCTGGAAGCGGCGCCGCACCTCACCTGTATCGACGCTACCCGCGACGAGCTGCGTGCCATCGCCCAGGACTACTGGAATAACGGCATCCGTCATATTGTCGCACTGCGCGGCGACCTCCCGCCCGGCAGCGGCAAGCCAGAGATGTATGCGGCCGACCTGGTCGGGCTGCTGAAAGAGGTGGCAGATTTCGATATCTCCGTGGCTGCTTACCCTGAGGTTCACCCGGAAGCGAAAAGCGCCCAGGCGGATCTGCTTAACCTCAAGCGTAAAGTGGAGGCTGGTGCCAACCGCGCTATAACCCAGTTCTTCTTTGATGTCGAAAGCTACCTGCGCTTCCGTGACCGCTGCGTCTCCGCGGGCATCGACGTTGAAATTATCCCGGGCATTCTGCCGGTCTCTAACTTCAAACAGGCGAAGAAATTCGCCGATATGACCAACGTGCGCATTCCGCTGTGGATGTCCAAAATGTACGAAGGTCTGGACGATGACCCGGAAACCCGCAAGCTGGTGGGGGCCAATATCGCCATGGACATGGTGAAAATCTTAAGCCGTGAAGGGGTGAAAGACTTCCACTTCTACACGCTAAACCGCGCGGAGATGAGCTATGCCATCTGCCATACTTTGGGCGTTCGCCCCGCGTAAAACACCGAAAGCCCTCTTAAATAGAGGGCTTTTTAACAGGGTAAAAAGTTAAAAGGTATCAGCTATCGAATCTGTGGATTAATTCAACTATAACTTATTGCTAGTGGTGTATATCGTAACGGTAACACTGTAAAAGGGAGCATAGCGATGAGCACGTCAGACGAGACCAATAAAGCGGCATCAGTCGGCAAATGCCCGTTCCATCAGGGCGGCGTCGATCACAGCGCGGGCGCAGGTACAGGCAGCCGCGACTGGTGGCCAAAACAACTCCGCATCGATCTTCTTAACCAACATTCCAATCGTTCGAACCCGCTGGGTGAAGACTTCGACTACCGCAAAGAATTCAGCAAGCTTGATTACTCTGCCCTTAAAGGCGACCTCAAAGCACTTTTAACCGACTCTCAACCGTGGTGGCCTGCCGACTGGGGCAGCTATGCGGGCCTGTTTATCCGTATGGCGTGGCACGGTGCGGGTACCTATCGCTCCGTGGACGGGCGCGGTGGGGCAGGACGCGGTCAACAGCGCTTTGCGCCACTGAACTCCTGGCCGGATAACGTAAGCCTCGATAAAGCGCGCCGTCTGCTGTGGCCTATCAAGAAAAAATACGGACAAAAAATCTCCTGGGCCGACCTGTTTATCCTCGCGGGTAACGTGGCGCTGGAGAACTCCGGCTTCCGTACCTTTGGTTTTGGTGCCGGGCGTGAAGACGTCTGGGAACCGGATCTGGACGTGAACTGGGGTGATGAAAAAGCCTGGCTGACCCACCGTGACCCGGAAGCGCTGGCTAAGCGTCCTCTGGCAGCCACCGAAATGGGCCTGATCTACGTGAACCCGGAAGGGCCGAACGCCAGCGGTGAACCGCTGTCAGCGGCGGCAGCGATTCGCGCAACCTTCGGCAACATGGGCATGAACGACGAAGAGACCGTCGCGCTGATTGCAGGCGGCCACACCCTCGGGAAGACTCACGGCGCGGGTGAAGCCACCCACGTGGGTACCGACCCCGAAGCCTCACCGATTGAAGCACAGGGCCTGGGCTGGGCCAGCACGCACGGCACGGGGGTTGGCGCTGATGCCATTACCTCCGGTCTGGAAGTCATCTGGTCACAAACCCCGACCCAGTGGAGCAACTACTTCTTCGAGAACCTGTTCAAATACGAATGGGTACAGACCCGCAGTCCGGCAGGGGCGATTCAGTTTGAAGCCGTGGATGCGCCGGAAATCATGCCCGATCCGTTCGACCCGTCGAAAAAACGCAAGCCTACCATGCTGGTCACCGACCTGACGCTGCGCTTCGACCCGGAATTCGAAAAGATTTCCCGCCGCTTCCTGAACGATCCGCAGGCCTTCAACGAAGCCTTCGCGCGTGCCTGGTTCAAGCTGACCCACCGTGATATGGGGCCAAAATCGCGTTACCTTGGCCCGGAAGTGCCGAAAGAAGATCTGATTTGGCAGGACCCGCTGCCGCAGGCGGTGTTCAATCCGACGAAAGAAGACATTGAAAGCCTGAAGGCGGAAATTGCTGCCTCTGGTCTCTCCGTGAGCGAACTGGTTTCCGTTGCCTGGGCGTCAGCCTCGACCTTCCGCGGTGGCGATAAGCGTGGCGGTGCCAACGGCGCGCGTCTGGCGCTGGCGCCTCAGCGTGACTGGGACGTGAACGCTGCGGCGGTTCGCGCGCTGCCAGCCCTGGAAGCTATCCAGCGCACCACCAACAAAGCCTCCCTGGCCGATATCATCGTGCTGGCGGGCGTGGTAGGCGTTGAGCAGGCCGCAAAAGCGGCAGGTGTGTATGTCACCGTACCGTTCACGCCGGGCCGCGTTGATGCGCGTCAGGATCAGACGGATATCGAGATGTTTAACCTGCTCGAACCGATTGCCGATGGTTTCCGCAACTACCGTGCGCAGGTGGATGTGTCCACCACGGAGTCTCTGCTGATTGATAAAGCCCAACAGCTGACGCTGACTGCGCCAGAACTGACGGTGCTGATCGGCGGCCTGCGCGTACTGGGTGCCAACTTTGATGGCAGCAAGAACGGCGTGTTCACCAACCGTGAGGGCGTGCTGAGCACTGATTTCTTCGTGAACCTGCTGGATATGAACACGCAGTGGAAGGCGACCGATGAGTCCAATGAGCTGTTTGCCGGAAGCGATCGCACCAGCGGTGAAGTGAAATATACCGCCACCCGCGCCGATCTGGTCTTCGGCTCTAACGCCGTCCTGCGCGCGCTGGCCGAGGTTTACGCCAGCGATGATGCGCATGAGAAGTTTGTCCGCGACTTCGTTGCCGCCTGGGCGAAGGTCATGGATCTGGATCGGTTTGACGTGAAGTAGCCAGTGTGCCGGGTGGCGGCTACGCCTTACCCGGCCTACAAATTAAAGTGCCATGTATGCCGGGTAAGCGCAGCGCCACCCGGCTTTTTTATTACTCCCACTCCTGCAGGAATCGCTGTCCATACTGGTCTGCCACCAGCAGCGCCGCATACACCTGATCCGGCGTGATGCCCCCCGGCATGTTGTGGATCGTTTCTCCTTCCGCGCAAGAGGCTTCGGCGATCAGACGCATTTTGGCCGGAATATCCTCTTTGATGTTCAGCTGTGCCAGGGTGATCGGCAGCCCTACGCTGTGGCAAAGCGCCGCGACGGTCTCAATTTCTTCTACCGGCGCGTTTTCCAGCACCAGCTGCGTCAGCGTACCAAACGCCACTTTCTCCCCATGATAGAAGTGATGCGCGTCCGGCACCGCCGTCATGCCGTTATGAATAGCGTGTGCCGCCGCCAGCCCGCCACTTTCAAAGCCGACGCCGCTGAGATAGGTGTTGGCTTCGATAATGCGTTCCAGCGCAGGCGTCACCACATGCTGTTCCGCCGCCAGCATCGCTTTTTCACCCTCTTCAACCAGCGTGTTGTAGCACAGCTCGGCGAGCGCTAATGCCGCCTGTGTGCATTTACCCCCGGCCATAGTGGTCGCGCCGCTGCGCGAGCAGGCGCGTGCTTCAAACCAGGTCGCCAGCGCGTCGCCAATCCCGGCGGCCAGCAGACGTGCAGGCGCACCTGCAACCACTTTCGTATCCACAATGACCATGTTCGGGTTGTGCGGCAGCATCAGGTAGCGATCGAACTCGCCGCTGTCGGTGTAAATAACGGAAAGGGCGCTGCACGGCGCGTCGGTGGACGCGATAGTCGGCGCAATGGCGACCGGCACGTCCATAAAGTGAGCCAGCGCTTTCGCGGTATCCAGCGTTTTACCGCCACCAATACCCAGCACCGCCAGGCAGTCGGCGCTGTCGGCCAGCTTTTTCAGGCGATCGATTTCATTTTGCGAACATTCGCCGCCAAACGGCGCGATTTCGGCATGCAGTTCGGCTTTTTTAAAACTCTGGCGCAGGGTCTCTTCGGCAAAACCCAGCACAAACTTATCGCCGACGACCAGCCAGCGGTTTGCCAGGGGTTTCAGATATTCGCCGAGACGGGTCAGCACATCCGCGCCCTGGATATATTTCCCCGGCGATTGAATGATACGGTCCATAACAGTTCTCCCTTAGAGGTTGAGGTTACCAAACGCGTTTTTCCAGTCCTGCTCGAACTTCTCTATGGCTGACTCTACCGCCGGCGTACCGAGCATGTGTTGCGCTACGTCTAAGGGAAGCGTGATTGCTTCACATCCTGCCAACAGGCAGTCGAGCGCCTGACGCGGCGTTTTGAAGCTGGCGGCCAGCACTTTACTGTCCGGCGCGTGCAGCTCCAGCAGGGACTGCAGTTCCTGAACCATGCGAATGCCGTCACCGCCCTGCGCGTCGACGCGGTTGACGTACGGCGCGACATATTTCGCCCCTGCGAGTGCGGCGAGCAAGCCCTGCGCCGCGCTGTAAACGGCGGTGCCCAGCGTGGTTATCCCCTCTTTTTTCAAGGCCTTAATTGCGATAAGTCCCTGAGCCGTCACCGGGATTTTCACCACAATGCCCGGAATGGCGTTACTCAGACGTTTGGCTTCTGCCACCATGCCTTCGGCATCGCGGCTCATGGTTTGAGCAAACAGCGTGCCTTCCGGCCCGATGGCTTGTTGCAGGCGCGGCAGCACGTCCCAGATGGATTCACGGCTGGCGGCAATGATGCTCGGGTTGGTGGTGACGCCCGCAATGGGAAAAATGCGCGCCAGGCGTTCAACTTCCGCCACGTTGGCGGTATCCAGGTACAGTTCCATTATTTTTCCTTAAGTCAGAAAGGTTGAATAAAGGATACGGCGCACCCAGGCGCGGCGAATACAGGTCAATTTTGCCAAATACTGGACAAATGTAATGTCCTTGGCGAAGTGAGAGAGCGATCACAATGCTACTTTTTGGCGATCAGCTGGCTGTGGTACTGGCGTCGATAGTCGGAAGGGGAACGTTCGGTGTGCTTGCGAAAGAGACGGCAAAAGTAGTTGCTGTCCGTAAATCCACAGCGTGTGGCGATATCTTTAATTTTGAGATCGTAGCCTTTCAGCAGCTGACGCGCATGTTCCAGGCGCGTTTTTGTTAAATATTCATTGAATCCGACGCTGCCGACTTTCTGGAATAGATGGGAAAGGTAGTTTGGTGAGATGTAGAACGCCTGTGCCACGGATTCGCGAGTTAACAAAGAGGCATAATTTTCTTCGATATAGCTCCGAACGGCTTCGAACAGTGCCCGGCTGCGGCTGTCGGTGTGAATTTCGCTTCCAAGCAGATCCCGGCAGTGGCTGAGCAGGCTTAAAACCACCAGCCTTGCTGTGTCCTGCTCTTCTGGCTGCATCTGTAATTCGGTGAGCGTTTGCAGAAGAAAAGCCCCCGTTCGCGGACCACGTCGGGCAACCTGGAGTTGTTGTAAGAGCACATTGTCATGCTGTAACTCGATTGTAAGCTGCTGCTTACCGAAATGTATGCTCAGGACGTGAGGCGCAGGATGCGTAATTTGTCCAAAAAAAGAAAAAATCGCCTCGCAGGGTGTGTCAAGGGTAATGCCGAGGCAGGGAGAGGTTCGGGGATGCTGTTCAGCCAGCGCTGAGAAATGAATCTGACCCAGCGGTAACGTGCGGTTCACCAGGTCTGTCAAAATCTGGGTGATATCGGAATGCATAAGGAGACTACCGAAATTTGCCGGGTGGCGCTAACGCTTACCCGGCCTACTTATCGTAGGCCCGTGCAAGCGCAGCGCCGCCGGGCGTAAAGCATTAGCCGGTGTTACGCATACCCGCCGCAACGCCCGCAATCGTCACCATCAGCGCCTGTTCAACGCGTGGATCCGGCTCTTTCCCTTCTTCTTCCGCCAGACGCGAACGGTGCAGCAGCTCTGCCTGCAGGACGTTCAGCGGGTCGGTGTAGATGTTACGCAGCTGGATAGACTCGGCAATCCACGGCAGGTCCGCCATCAGGTGTGAGTCGTTAGCGATGTCCAGCACCACTTTGATGTCGCCTTCCAGCAGTTCGCGCAGCTCTTTGCCCAGCGCCCACAGCTCGGGCTTCACCAGGCGCTGATCGTAGTATTCCGCCAGCCACAGGTCGGCTTTCGAGAAGACCATCTCCAGCATTCCCAGACGGGTAGAGAAGAACGGCCAGTCGCGGCACATGGTTTCCAGTTCGCTCTGTTTACCGTCTTCCACCACTTTTTGCAGCGCGGCACCGGCACCCAGCCAGGCGGGCAGCATTAAGCGGTTCTGCGTCCAGGCGAAGATCCACGGAATGGCGCGCAGAGATTCTACGCCACCGGTCGGACGACGCTTGGCAGGACGCGAGCCCAGCGGCAGTTTACCCAGCTCCTGCTCAGGCGTGGCTGAACGGAAGTAAGGGACGAAATCTTTGTTTTCACGCACATAGCCGCGGTACAGATCGCAGGAGATGCCTGACAGCTCGTCCATGATGCGGCACCAGGATTCTTTTGGCTCCGGCGGTGGCAGCAGGTTGGCTTCGAGGATCGCGCTGGTATAAAGCGACAGGCTGCTGATGGTCACTTCCGGCAGGCCGTACTTGAAGCGGATCATCTCGCCCTGCTCGGTCACGCGCAGGCCGCCTTTCAGGCTTCCCGGCGGCTGTGACAGCAGCGCCGCGTGAGCAGGCGCGCCGCCACGGCCAATTGAGCCACCGCGTCCGTGGAACAGCGTCAGCTCGATACCGGCTTTCTCGCAGGTTTTGATCAGTGCGTCCTGCGCCTGATACTGCGCCCAGGATGCCGCCATTACGCCCGCATCTTTTGCGGAGTCGGAATAGCCGATCATCACCATCTGTTTGCCCTGAATAAAGCCGCGATACCAGTCGATGTTCAGTAGCTGGCTCATCACGTCGTTGGCGTTGTTCAGGTCATCGAGGGTCTCAAACAGCGGGGCGACAGGCAGGGCGTAGTCGATGCCCGCTTCTTTCAGCAGGAGGTGAACGCCCAGCACGTCGGACGGGGTTTTCGCCATGGAGATCACATAGGCGGCGACCGATCCTTTCGGTGCGTCCACGATCGCTTTACAGGTGTTGAGCACTTCGCGGGTATCGTTGCTTGGCTCCCAGTTGCGCGGCAGCAGAGGGCGCTTGGAGTTCAGCTCGCGGATCAGGAACGCCTGCTTGTCGGCTTCGGACCAGCTTTCATAGTCGCCGATGCCGAGGTAGCGGGTCAGCTCGCCCAGCGCTTCGGTATGACGGGTACTTTCCTGACGAACATCGATACGTACCAGCGGCACGCCGAAACACTTCACGCGACGCAGGGTGTCGAGCAGTTCGCCGTTGGCAATGATGCCCATCCCGCAGGCCTGCAGCGATTTATAACAGGCGTACAGCGGCTCCCAGAGCTGTTCGTTCTGGCTCAGTAGCCCTTCTGGTTTTGGCAGACGCTGGCCTTTCAGGCGCGCTTCCAGCCAGGCCTGAGTGGCCATCAGCTGACCACGCAGTTTTTTCATCAGGAAACGGTACGGCTCGCTGGCACCTTCTTCACCGGCCAGCGCGCGCAGTTCCGGCGTCGCTTCTACCATCGACAGCTCGGAGATCAGTACCTGAATGTCTTTCAGGAACAGATCGGTCGCTTTCCAGCGGCTCAGCAGCAGGACGTGACGGGTGATTTCTGCGGTGACGTTCGGGTTGCCGTCGCGGTCGCCGCCCATCCAGGAGGTAAAGCGGACCGGCACAAAGTCGACCGGCAGACGGTAGCCCAGGTTCGCTTCCAGCTGTTCGTTCAGCTCGCGCAGGTAGTTCGGTACCCCTTCCCACAGGCTGTTTTCCACCACCGCAAAGCCCCATTTAGCTTCGTCGACCGGGCTTGGGCGATGCTTACGAATTTCATCGGTGTGCCAGGACTGAGCAATCAGCTGGCGCAGGCGGCGCATCAGCTGGTTGCGTTCATAGTCGGCAATGTCTTTGTTATCCAGCTGCTTCAGGCAGTTGTTCACTTCCACCATTTTGTGGATCAGGGTGCGACGGGTGATCTCGGTTGGGTGAGCGGTCAGTACCAGCTCCAGCGAAAGTGACTCCACTGCTTTTTTGATGGTGGCTTCGTTGAGGTCTGGCTGGTCTTTCAGTTTACGAAGGGTGCGGGCAATGACTTCCGGGTTGCTGGCCGCTTCGCCGTTTGGCGAAATGCTGTGGTATTGCTCAGCGGTGTTGGCCAGGTTCAGGAACTGGCTGAATGCGCGTGCAACGGGCAGCAGCTCGTCGTTCGAGAGGTTCTGCAAGGTGGTGAGCAGCTCCTGACGACTGGCCTCGTTACCGGCACGGGAAGATTTAGACAGCTTGCGGATGGTTTCAACGCGGTCGAGGATGTTCTCCCCCAACGCATCTTTGATGGTATCTCCAAGCACTTTGCCGAGCATACTGACATTACTACGCAACGCGGAATATTGTTCGTTCATAAAAACCCAGTCACCCCATCATTTTTGTTTATGCCCAGGCGAAAATCTTCTGGACATTATTTTGTCATCTCCCTTTATAAAGCCACGTAAAACCCCCGTCGTCAATTGCTGCGAAAACGGTTCAGCAAACGAATAAATGTGGGCAATTTACGAAATTTAATTCGCATTGCGTCAGATAAGAGATGCTTATGGAAATGTGACGGAGATCGCGGGATTTTCCCCTCTCTTCCGAGAGGGGAAAGGTCATTAATGCCAGCAGAAATGATGTACAACCTGGGTAATCAGTTCGCGGGTGGGCTTGATAAAGCGGGTTTCAAGATACTCATCCGGCTGGTGCGCCTGGTTAATGGAGCCAGGGCCAAGAACCAGCGTCGGGCACAGCGTCTGAATAAACGGCGCTTCGGTGCAGTAATTCACCACGTCAGTCTTTTCACCGAGCAGCTTTTCCACCACTTCGACCAGCTGATGGTCCGGCGGGCATTCATAACCCGGGATCGGCGGGTGCAGTTCCGAGACCGTCAGACGGCCCGGCCAGCGCTCACTCACCGGGGCCAGCGCTTCGTTCAGTAAACCATCCAGATCGCTCAGGGTCATGCCCGGCAGCGGTCGGATGTCCATGTGCAGCTCGCAGCAGGCGCAGATACGGTTCGAGGCATCACCGCCGTGCAGGCTGCCGAGATTGAGCGTTGGATACGGCACGGTGAACGCCTCATAGTGGTAACGCTCTTTCAGATCGTCGCGCAGGGTCATGATGCGGCCGATGGCGTCATGCATCAGCTCAATGGCGTTGACGCCCCGCGCCGGATCGCTGGAGTGGCCGGACTGGCCGAGCACGCGCACGGCGGTAGAGATATGGCCTTTATGTGCGCGAATCGGTTGCAGAGACGTAGGCTCGCCGATGATCGCGCAATCCGGACGAATCGACGTGTTTTCTGAGAAGTAGCGCGCGCCCGCCATGCTGGTCTCTTCATCAGCGGTCGCCAGAATGTAGAGCGGTTTTTTCAGCTTCGTCACGTCCACGTCACGCAGCGCGTCGAGGATAAAGGCGAAGAAGCCTTTCATGTCTGCGGTGCCCAGACCGTAGAGCTTGTTGTCGTGCTCGGTCAGGGTGAACGGATCGCGCGTCCAGCGGCCATCGTCAAACGGCACGGTGTCGGTGTGACCGGCCAGCAGCAGGCCGCCCGCACCGGTTCCGGTACTGGCGAGCAGGTTAAATTTGTGGCGAGTGCCGGGGACGGGCTGAACCTCAACGTTAAACCCAAGATCGCTAAACCAACCCGCCAGCAGATTGATTAAAGACTCATTGCTCTGATCCAGCGCTTCTTCCGTTGCGCTGATGGACGGTGTGGCAATCAGGGCGCGGTAGATCTCGATAAATGGCGGTAAGTTCATTTTCATTGTTGACACACCTTAGGTCGTGATAGTATCAATATTCATGCAATAAATGTGAATAAAAATACATTAACGTTGAGCATAAAGGAACCCGATGTTGAATACGCTGATTGTAGGCGCTAGCGGTTATGCGGGCGCAGAGCTTGTAAGCTACGTGAATCGCCATCCACATATGACCATAACCGCTTTGACCGTGTCAGCGCAAAGCAATGATGCAGGAAAGTTAATTTCCGATTTGCATCCGCAGCTTAAGGGGCTGGTCGATCTGCCTTTGCAGCCCATGTCTGACATCAGCGAGTTTACCGACGGCGTCGACGTGGTGTTTTTAGCCACCGCGCACGAGGTCAGCCACGACCTGGCGCCGCAGTTCCTGGCGGCTGGCTGCGTGGTCTTCGACCTCTCCGGCGCGTTCCGCGTTAACGACGGCGCGTTCTACGAAAAATATTACGGTTTCACCCATCAGCATCCGGATCTGCTTGAAAAAGCGGTGTACGGCCTGGCGGAGTGGAGCGCTGACAAACTGAAAGAAGCGGATCTGATTGCTGTCCCGGGCTGCTACCCGACGGCGGCACAGCTTTCGCTGAAACCGCTGATCGAAGCCGGGCTGCTGGATCTGAACCAGTGGCCGGTGATCAACGCCACCAGCGGCGTGAGCGGAGCAGGGCGCAAGGCCGCCATCTCCAACAGCTTCTGCGAAGTGAGCCTTCAGCCGTATGGCGTGTTTAACCACCGTCATCATCCTGAAATCACGACGCATCTGGGCGCGGACGTCATTTTCACCCCGCACCTGGGCAGCTTCCCGCGTGGGATCCTCGAAACCATTACCTGCCGCCTGAAGCCGGGCGTGACCAAAGAGCAGGTGAATGAGGTCTTCACGCAGGCGTATGCGGACAAACCGCTGGTGCGCCTGTACGACAAAGGCGTGCCGGCGCTGAAAAATGTGGTCGGCCTGCCGTTCTGCGACATCGGCTTTGCCGTGCAGGGTGAGCATCTCATCGTGGTGGCCGCAGAAGATAACTTACTGAAAGGCGCTGCCGCTCAGGCAATGCAGTGTGCAAATATTCGTTTCGGTTTCCCGGAAACGCAGGCTCTTATTTAAGGTGTGATGATGAACCCATTAATTATCAAACTCGGTGGTGTACTGCTGGACAGCGAAGAAGCGCTGGAGCGTCTGTTTACCGCGCTGGTGAACTATCGCGAATCACACCAACGTCCGCTGGTGATTGTGCACGGCGGCGGCTGCGTGGTGGATGAGCTGATGAAAGGGCTCAACCTGCCGGTGATCAAGAAGAACGGCCTGCGCGTGACGCCTGCGGATCAGATTGACATTATCACCGGTGCGCTGGCGGGTACGGCGAACAAAACCCTGCTGTCCTGGGCGAAGAAACACCGCATTGCCTCCGTTGGCCTCTATCTGGGCGATGGCGACAGCGTAAAAGTGACCCAGCTCGACGAAGCGCTCGGTCACGTTGGACTGGCGCAGCCGGGTTCGCCTAAGCTGATTAACACGCTGCTGGAAGGCGGTTTCCTGCCGGTGGTGAGCTCTATCGGCGTGACCGAAGAGGGCGAGCTGATGAACGTAAACGCTGACCAGGCGGCAACTGCACTGGCGGCAACGCTGGGCGCGGACCTGATTCTGCTTTCCGACGTGAGCGGCATTCTGGACGGTAAAGGCCAGCGCATTGCGGAAATGACTGCGGCAAAAGCCGAGCAGCTGATTGCGCAGGGCATCATCACCGACGGCATGATCGTCAAAGTGAACGCCGCGCTGGATGCGGCGCGCACGCTGGGCCGCCCGGTTGATATCGCCTCCTGGCGTCACGCGGAGCAATTGCCGGCGCTGTTTAACGGCACGCCGATTGGCACGCGTATTCTGGCTTAAGATTCTGTGCCGGATGGCGCTTCGCTTATCCGGCCTACGTGAATTTTGTAGGCCCGGTAAGCGCAGCGCCACCGGGCAAAAATATCATCATTAAGGAAATTCGTTATGGCACTTTGGGGTGGGCGTTTTACACAGGCAGCGGATCAGCGGTTCAAACAGTTCAACGACTCTTTGCGCTTCGACTACCGCCTGGCCGAACAGGATATCGTCGGCTCTGTGGCCTGGTCCAAAGCGCTGGTGACCGTTGGCGTGCTGACCCCGGAGGAACAGCTGCAGCTGGAAGAGGCGCTGAACAACCTGCTGGAAGAGGTGCGTCTGGATCCGCAGCAAATCCTGCAGAGCGATGCCGAAGATATTCACAGCTGGGTGGAAGGCAAACTGATCGACAAGGTCGGTCAGTTGGGTAAAAAGCTCCACACCGGGCGTAGCCGTAACGACCAGGTCGCCACCGACCTGAAGCTGTGGTGTAAAGATACCGTCGCGGAGCTGCTGGCGGCTAACCGTCAGCTGCAGACCGCGCTGGTGGAGACCGCACAGAACAATCAGGACGCGGTGATGCCGGGTTATACCCACCTGCAGCGCGCGCAGCCGGTGACCTTTGCGCACTGGTGTCTGGCCTACGTTGAGATGCTGGCGCGTGACGAAAGCCGTCTGCAGGATACCCTGAAGCGTCTGGACGTCAGCCCGCTGGGCAGCGGCGCGCTGGCGGGTACCGCTTACGAAATCGACCGCGAGCAGCTGGCAGGCTGGCTGGGCTTTGCCTCCGCCACCCGTAACAGCCTGGACAGCGTCTCTGACCGCGACCACGTGCTGGAGCTGCTCTCCAATGCCTCTATCGGGATGGTGCACCTGTCGCGCTTTGCCGAAGACCTGATCTTCTTTAACTCCGGTGAAGCGGGCTTCGTTGAGCTGTCCGACCGCGTGACGTCAGGCTCATCCCTGATGCCGCAGAAGAAAAACCCGGACGCGCTGGAGCTGATCCGCGGGAAATGTGGCCGCGTGCAGGGCGCGCTGACCGGTATGATGATGACCCTGAAAGGGCTGCCGCTGGCGTACAACAAAGATATGCAGGAAGACAAAGAAGGGCTGTTCGACGCGCTCGACACCTGGCTCGACTGTCTGCATATGGGCGCGCTGGTGCTGGACGGCATTCAGGTGAAGCGTCCGCGCTGTCAGGAAGCGGCGCAGCAGGGCTATGCGAACGCGACCGAGCTGGCGGATTATCTGGTGGCGAAGGGCGTACCGTTCCGTGAAGCGCACCATATTGTCGGTGAAGCGGTAGTGGAAGCCATTCGTCAGGGTAAACCGCTGGAAGATCTGGCGCTGGCCGACCTGCAAAAATTCAGTGCGGTTATCGGGGATGACGTCTATCCGATACTGGCGCTGCAGTCCTGCCTCGACAAGCGTGCGGCGAAAGGCGGCGTGTCGCCTAAGCAGGTGGCGCAGGCCATTGCGGAGGCGAAAAACCGCCTGATTTGATGCCTGAAACGTCGGGTGGCGGCTTCGCCTTACCCGATCTACAAAACCCCAGCCCAACCCTGAGTTGGGCTTTTTTACGCAAAAAAAAAGCGGACCACGGGGTCCGCAAAAGTTCACGTTGGCTTTAGTTGTTCGAGTTTTGAGAGAAACTCGCTGACGGTGCGGGGACGTCAAGGGTCAAACACGTGCCGCCTCGTCTATGTGGTGTATTATTCAACAGAATGCTTGATAGGGATAATCGTTCGTTGCTATGCTATCTATCGCCATGAACTATCGTGGCGACGGAGGATGAATAATGAATATTCGTGATCTTGAATACCTGGTAGCGTTAGCCGAGCATCGTCACTTTCGCCGCGCGGCAGATTCCTGCCACGTCAGCCAGCCCACGCTGAGCGGCCAGATCCGCAAGCTTGAAGACGAGCTGGGCGTGATGCTGCTGGAGCGCACCAGTCGTAAGGTTCTGTTCACACAGGCAGGTCTTCTGCTGGTGGATCAGGCGCGCACCGTGCTGCGCGAGGTCAAAGTGCTCAAGGAAATGGCAAGCCAGCAGGGGGAGGCCATGTCCGGCCCGCTGCATATTGGCCTGATCCCAACCGTTGGCCCGTACCTGTTACCGCACATCATTCCGATGCTGCACCAGACGTTCCCGAAACTCGAAATGTACCTGCATGAAGCGCAGACGCATCAGCTGCTGGCGCAGCTGGACAGCGGCAAGCTCGACTGCGCCATTCTGGCACTGGTAAAAGAGAGTGAAGCCTTTATTGAAGTGCCGCTGTTCGATGAGCCGATGATGCTGGCGATCTATGAAGATCACCCGTGGGCGAACCGCGATCGCGTGCCGATGGCCGATCTGGCGGGCGAAAAGCTGCTGATGCTGGAAGATGGCCACTGCCTGCGCGACCAGGCGATGGGCTTCTGTTTCGAAGCGGGTGCTGATGAAGATACCCACTTCCGCGCAACCAGTCTGGAAACGCTGCGAAATATGGTCGCGGCGGGAAGCGGTATTACGCTGCTGCCTGCGCTGGCGGTGCCGCACGAGCGTAAACGTGATGGCGTGGTCTACTTGCCGTGCATTAAGCCAGAGCCGCGTCGTACAATTGGCCTGGTTTATCGCCCGGGTTCACCGCTGCGCAGCCGCTATGAGCAGCTGGCAGAGGCCATCCGCGGTGCGATGGATGGCCATTTTGACAGCGCGTTAAAACAGGCGGTTTAAGCCGTTCAGCGCGGCTACCCGATAGGCTTCCGCCATGGTCGGGTAGTTAAAGGTGGTGTTGACGAAGTACTCAATGGTGTTACCACCACCTTTCTGCTCCATGATCGCCTGGCCGATATGAATGATTTCCGCGGCGCGTTCACCAAAGCAGTGAATCCCAAGGATCTCTTTCGTCTCGCGATGGAACAGGATCTTCAGCGTTCCCACGCTCATCCCCACGATTTGCGCCCGCGCCAGATGTTTAAACTGCGCACGACCCACCTCGTAAGGCACCTTCATTGACGTCAGCTGCTGCTCGGTTTTGCCGACTGAGCTGATTTCCGGGATGGTGTAGATACCCGTCGGGATATCTTCGATCAGATGCGCCGTCGCTTCGCCTTTCACCAGCGCCTGAGCGGCAATGCGGCCCTGGTCGTAAGCGGCGGAGGCCAGGCTTGGGTAGCCAATCACGTCGCCGACCGCGTAAACGTGCGGCAGGGCGGTCTGATACATGCTGTTGACCTTCAGCTGACCGCGGCTGTCGGTTTCAAGCCCGATATTTTCCAGCTGCAGGGAATCGGTGTTGCCGGTACGGCCGTTGGCGTACAGCAGGCAGTCCGCTTTCAGCTTCTTGCCGGACTTCAGGTGCATGATCACCCCGTCGTCACAGCCTTCGATCTTCTCGTATTCTTCGTTGTGACGAATCACGACGCCGCTGTTCCAGAAGTGGTAGGAGAGGGAGTCCGACATCTCCTGATCGAGGAAGGCCAGCAGGCGGTCGCGGGTGTTGATCAGGTCAACTTTGACGTCCATTCCGCGGAAGATCGACGCATATTCGCAACCAATGACCCCTGCGCCATAGATAATGACGTGGCGGGGTTCATGGTGCAGGCTCAGAATCGAGTCGCTGTCGTAGACGCGCGGGTGCGAGAAGTCCACGTCGGCCGGATGGTACGGGCGTGAACCGCAGGCAATCACAAATTTTTCAGCGGTGATGGTTTCAACCGACCCGTCGTGGCATTCGAGTGCCAGGGTGTGTTCATCCACAAAATGCGCGTTGCCCTGCAAAATTTCACAGTGGTTACGCTCATAAAACCCCTGACGCATGCGCGTCTGCTGGTTAATGACGGTATCCGCGTGATTCAGGATGTCGGCAAAAGAGGAACGAAGAAGTCGGGAGTGGTCGCTGTAAAGAGGATTCTGGTTAAATTCGATAATGCGGCTAACGGCGTGGCGGAGGGCTTTCGAAGGGATGGTGCCCCAGTGGGTACAACCGCCGCCGACATTATGGTAGCGCTCAATGACCGCTACTCTGGCTCCCTGTTTCACCAGACCCATAGCAGCGCCTTCGCCGCCGGGGCCGGAACCAATAACTATTGCGTCGTAATCGTAGGAATGTGGCATGGTAAGGCTTACCTGTTCTTATACATAAAAGCAACAGAATCATAACATCATTGCCCGAGTAACCCAATTATCGTTGTGCTTTTTTCCGGCAGTGGAGCACAAACCGCACGTAAACAATCATTCACAAAGCCAGGTAAACAGATTAATTTTATTCTCTGGTATAGTGCCATCAGGCCTTTGGAAGGATTCAACTATCGTGATGGGCGTAAGAGCACAACAAAAAGAGAAAACCCGGCGTTCGCTGGTGGAAGCCGCATTCAGTCAACTGAGTGCTGAGCGAAGTTTTGCCAGTTTGAGCCTGCGCGAAGTCGCACGCGAGGCCGGGATTGCGCCAACGTCCTTCTATCGTCACTTCCGTGATGTGGATGAACTGGGCCTGACCATGGTCGACGAGAGCGGTTTGATGCTGCGCCAGCTGATGCGCCAGGCGCGTCAGCGTATCGCCAAAGGGGGCAGCGTGATCCGTACCTCCGTGTCGACCTTTATGGAATTTATCGGCAACAACCCCAACGCGTTTCGTTTGCTTCTGCGCGAGCGTTCGGGCACGTCGGCGGCGTTTCGTGCCGCCGTCGCGCGTGAAATTCAGCACTTCATCGCGGAACTTGCCGACTATCTTGAACTCGAAAACCATATGCCGCGTGCGTTTACCGAAGCACAGGCCGAGGCGATGGTGACGATTGTTTTCAGCGCAGGTGCCGAAGCGCTGGACGTCAGCATTGAACAACGCAAGCAGCTTGAAGAGCGACTGGTATTGCAGCTCAGGATGATCTCCAAAGGCGCGTACTACTGGTATCGCCGTGAACAAGAGAAACTGGCACATCAAACCGAAGAGTGAAGGTGAGTAATGAAACAGTCAGGTCAGGATAAAGGGACGCTGTTGCTGGCATTGATCGCTGGCTTATCCATTAATGGTACGTTCGCCGCTATTTTTAGCTCCATCGTGCCGTTTTCGATTTTCCCGCTTATTGCGCTGGTGCTGACGGTGTACTGCCTGCATCAACGCTACCTGAACCGCACCATGCCGGTGGGGTTACCGGGGCTGGCCGCCGCCTGCTTTATTCTGGGCGTATTGCTGTACAGCACGGTGGTGCGCGCGGAGTATCCGGATATCGGCTCTAACTTCTTCCCTGCGGTACTGTCTGTTGCGCTGGTGTTCTGGATTGGCTCGCGCATGCGTAGCCGTAAGAGCCAATTACCGGAGTAAAGGTTTTTGTCATTGTAGGCCGGATAAGCGAAGCGCCATCCGGCTTTTTGGCAGGTGGCGCTTCGCTTACCTGCCCTACAAGGTCTTCATTACTTCGCCGTGAGTAAAACGCCGCACTCCATATGGTGCGTATACGGGAATTGATCGAACAGCGCCAGACGTTCAACCTTGTGCGTCTGGCTTAACGTTTCCAGGTTCTTGCACAGCGTCTCCGGGTTACAGGAGATGTACAAAATACGCGGGTACGCCTGCACCATCTTCTCGGTTTCGCTGTCCAGGCCACTGCGCGGCGGGTCGACAAAAATCGTCTCACACTGGTAGCTCTTCAGATCGATTCCTTCCAGACGGTTAAACTGGCGTACGCCGTTCATTGCCTGCGTGAACTCTTCTGCGGCCATACGAACGATCTGCACGTTGTCGATATGGTTGGCGGCAATGTTGTACTGCGCGGCGGCCACCGACGGTTTGGCGATTTCCGTTGCCAGAACGCGATCGAAGTTACGCGCCAGTGCCAGCGAGAAGTTGCCGTTACCGCAGTAGAGTTCAAGCAGATCGCCCGTTGATCCTTCCGTCGCCTTCAGTGCCCACTCCAGCATCTGCACGTTCATTGCAGCGTTCGGCTGGGTGAAGCTGTTCTCGACCTGACGATACACCATCTCTTTACCCGCCACCGGCAGACGCTCGTCGACGTAGTCCTGATCCAGCATGATTTTGGTTTTTGTCGCGCGGCCAATCAGGTGAACGTTGATGTTCTGCGCACGTAGCGCATCGCGCAGCGCTTCCGCCTGCTCGCGCCACTCGTCGTTCAGGGCTTTGTGGTACAGCAGGGAGACAATCGCCTGATTGCTTTGCGTGGTCAGGTAGTCAATCTGGAACAGCTTGTGGCGCAGTACCGGGTTGTTACGCACGCCTTCAACGATCAGCGTCATCAGCTGATTGATAAGCTCGCTCGCTGCCGGGAAGCTGTCCACGCGAATGCGGGATTTTGTCTGCTGATCGAAAATGATGTGGTACAGGTCGTCACCGTCGTGCCAGATGCGGAACTCGGCACGCATGCGGTAGTGGCTGACAGGAGAGCGGAACACCTCGGGAACGGGCGCGTTGAAAGGCGTCATCATACTTTGCAGGCGGACGACTTTCTCTGCCAGCTGCGCGTCGTACTGTTCTGTCGGGAGGTGTTCTGGGGTCATGATGCGTCCTGAGTGATAAAGAATTACGCGGCGATTGTAGGCATTGTTCAGGGGATGTCCAGAGTTAATGGCCAATAGCTGTCTGGACATCCATACGTGTCTAATTGTAGCATTCTGTTTCCGGTCTCCTGAGAGTGAAAAGGGAATCCAGTGTAAATCTGGAGCTGACGCGCAGCGGTAAAGACTGGCGGGATGAGCGTTGTAGACACTGTGAAAATGGGAAGTCTTCATCCTTATATAGCCACCTAGCCCGAAGACCTGCCGGGATCACGTCGCATTTGGTTTCATCATCGCGTGCTATCGATGAGGCCTGCGGCATCCTTCTTATATTGTGGATGCTTTAACAATGATTAAAAAAGTAACGCTGCTGACGGCGTTGTCCGTCACGGCATTTTCGGGCTGGGCGAAGGATAGCGCAGACTCGTTGGTGGTGACGGCAAATCGTTTTGAACAACCTGAAAAAACTATTCTGGCTGCAACCTCGGTTGTGACGCGTGCCGATATTGACCGCTGGCAGTCAACCTCGGTGCTGGACGTTATGCGTCGCCTGCCCGGCGTGGATACGGCGCAAAGTGGTGGGATGGGGCAACTCTCTTCTCTCTTTATCCGTGGCACCAACTCCAGCCACGTCCTGATCCTTGTAGATGGGATCCGCCTTAACTAGGCGGGCGTCACGGGGTCGTCCGATCTCAGCCAGTTCCCAATCTCCCTGGTGCAGCGAATCGAATATGTTCGTGGACCGCGTTCGGCGGTATACGGCTCAGACGCGATTGGTGGTGTCGTAAACATTATTACTACTCGTGCGAAGGACGGTACCACGCTGAATGCTGGCGTAGGCTCACACGGCTATCAGAATTATGGCGGCAGTACTCAGCAAACACTGGGCGACAGCACGCGCGTCACGCTTGCGGGTGATTACACCTATACCAAAGGGTTTGATGTGGTTGCGGACGGCAACAATGGTGGCCTTGCCCAGACCGATCGCGATGGCTTTATGAATAAAACGCTCTACGGCGCACTGGATCACGCATTCTCAGACCAGTGGAGCGGTTTTGTGCGCGGCTTTGGCTACAGCAACCGTACGGCCTACGACGGCTACTACAGCTCATTTACGCCTGACGTGCTGGTCGATACCCGCCAGCTCTATAGCCAGACCTGGGATGCAGGATTGCGCTTCAACGATGACATCTTTCATTCGCAACTGCTCACCAGCTATAGCCACAGCAAGGACTATAACTACGACCCAAATTTAGGCCGCTACGATTCGACAGCCACGCTGGATGAAATCAAGCAGTACAACGTCCAGTGGCTCAACTCCGTTGATGTTGGCCATGGGAACATTGGCGCGGGCGTTGACTGGCAGAAGCAGAGCACCGAGCCGGGTACAAACTACGTGACCAACGGCTACGACCTGCGTAACACCGGCGTCTATCTGACCGGGCTGCAGCAGTTTGGTGACTTCACCCTGGAAGGGGCGGTTCGCAGCGATGACAACTCTCAGTTCGGTCGTCATGGCACCTGGCAAAGCAGTGCGGCCTGGGAGTTCGTGGAGGGTTACCGTTTCGTTGCTTCTTATGGTACGGCCTATAAGGCACCGAATCTGGGTCAACTCTACGGTTTCTATGGCAATGACCATCTTGATCCAGAAGAGAGCAAGCAGTGGGAAGGTGCGTTTGAAGGCCTGACGGCGGGCGTGAGCTGGCGCGTATCCGGCTACCGTAATGACGTTGATAATCTCATCGACTTCGATAATAACCTTCAGCAATATTACAACGTCGGTAAAGCGCGCATTAAAGGTGTGGAAGCGACAGCATCGTTTGATACGGGTCCGTTGACGCATACTGTTGGCTATGACTACGTAGATGCCCGAAATGCCGCAACCAACGAACTTCTGGATCGTCGTGCTAAGCAGCAGGTGAAATATCAGCTCGACACGCAGATCTATGATTTCGACTGGAGTCTGACTTATCACTATCTCGGTACGCGTTACGACACTGACTTTGGTACTTACCCGTCTGAGAAAGTAAAAATGGGCGGTGTAAGCCTGTGGGATGTCGCAGTTTCGTATCCTGTCACCTCACACCTTACAGTTCGTGGTAAAATAGCCAACCTGTTCGATAAAGATTACGAGACAGTTTATGGCTACCAAACTGCAGGACGGGAATACACCTTGTCTGGCAGCTACACCTTCTAATCCGCGCCCTACCGTGCTGGTGTTTGATTCCGGCGTCGGTGGGCTTTCGGTCTATGATGAGATTCGGCATCTCCTGCCGGATCTCCATTACATCTACGCCTTCGATAACGTCGCTTTCCCGTATGGGGAAAAGAGCGAAGATTTTATTGTCGAACGCGTGGTGGAAATCGTCACTGCGGTACAACAGCGTTATCCCCTTGCGCTGGCCGTTATCGCGTGTAATACGGCGAGCACCGTTTCTCTTCCCGCCCTGCGTGAAAAATTCCAGTTCCCGGTTGTGGGCGTCGTCCCGGCAATAAAGCCTGCCGCGCGTCTGACGGCGAACGGCATTGTGGGCCTGCTGGCCACGCGAGGTACGGTAAAGCGTCCTTATACCCGCGAGCTGATCGACCGTTTCGCCAACGAATGCCAGATTGCGATGCTCGGTTCGGCTGAGCTGGTAGAGATGGCGGAAGCGAAGCTGCATGGCAAGGCGGTATCACTCGACGAGCTGCGTCGTATTCTTCGTCCGTGGCTGCGGATGCCTGAACCCCCGGATACCGTTGTGTTGGGCTGTACCCACTTCCCGCTACTCCATGAAGAGTTATTAGAGGTGCTGCCGGAGGGGACACGCCTGGTGGATTCCGGAGCGGCTATTGCCCGTCGTACGGCCTGGTTGCTGGAGCATGAAGCCCCGGATGCGAAATCTACGGATGCGAATATCGCGTTTTGTATGGCGTTAACAAAAGAAACTGAACAACTTTTACCCGTTTTACGCCGTTATGGCTTTGAAACGCTCGAAAAACTGGCGCTATAGCACGGTTTTGAGCAAAAAAGAGACGGTTGAAAGTTTTTTTTAAAAGAGGGGTTGTCAACGTCTGAGAACTCCCTATAATGCGCCTCCACTGACACGGAACAACGGCTTACAGGCCGCCGGGTTAGCGGGGTTCAGAGATGAACGCCAACAGAGAAAAGCGAAAATAATCACTTGACTCTGAATGAGGAAAACGTAATATACGGGACCTCGCAACGGTGAGCGAAAGCCGCGTTGCACTGCTCTTTAACAATTTATCAGACAATCTGTGTGGGCACTCAAAGTGACATGGATTCTTAACGTCCTCGGACGAAAAATGAATACCAAGTCTCTGAGTGAACATGCGTAATTCATTACG